>NZ_CAXBDC010000074.1:0-22199 GCF_963974195.1 uncultured Nisaea sp. | reverse complement strand
AGCTGGGAGAGCGTCGCGTTCGCAATGCGAAGGTCGGGAGTTCGATCCTCCTCGGCTCCACCAAAATATCCCCCAAGATCTTGAAGTTTTCAGAATATCCCCTTTGAACCGGGCTTGCCTGTTCTCCTGCGATATTGCGGCAGGAAGTGAACCTCCCTTGCTTCACTTCACCGTCATGAGCACGTCGACGATTGCGACTTCGCCGGAACCGGCGTGAATCATGACCGGGTTCAGATCGCAGGAGGTGATCCGGTTTCCGAGGTCGCGTGCCATCAGCGACAGGTTCGAGACCAGTTCGGCGAGTGGCCGCGTGTCGGTTTTGGCGATGAGGTTCCGGTAGCCATCCATGCGCTTGCCGAGCTTTGTTTGGGCGATGAGGGCTTGCGTGTCCGCGACCGACAGCGGAGCCAGTCCCATGGCCAGATCGTCCGTCAGCTCGACGAGCGTTCCGCCGGTCCCAACCATGACCTTGACGCCGAAGGGCGGCGAGGAAACGAAACCGGCCACGGCCTCGAGGTCGCCGCGCACTTCCCGCTGCAGCTCGTAGCCGTCGATTTGGGCGCTGGGTGCGGCTGCCGAGACGCTTTCCGTGATCCGGGCGATCGCCGCCGATAGCTCGTCCATGTCGCACACGCCAAGCACGACGCCGCCGAGCTCCGAGCGATGAGCGATGTCCTTGGATGCAACCTTCACGACCAGTGGAAAGGCGATCTCGGCGCTTCGTTCCATCGCTTCATCTGCGTTCCTGACGATCAGAGAGGGGGACGTCGGGATGCCGTAAGCCGTCAGGATCTCCAGGCTGCTTTCCGGTGTCAGCTGGAACCGGCCACTTTCCAGTTCTTTCCGGATCAGGCTCAAGGCGTGACTCTTTCGGGACAGAGCCTGAGGCGTCTCTGGTGTTTCTGCAGTGTCCATCCGCACGGGGAGGCGTGAGATGGTCCCAATCCCGACGATGCCCTCGCGCAGACCACTGACAATCGGAATGCCGTGATTCTCGAATTTCGCCCGGATGTCCGGATGGATCTCCTCAGAGGTGGCGGAGATCGCGACGATGGGTTTCGTCGCACCGAGAGCACTCCGGCAATAGGCGTCGATAGGCGTGCTGTAGGACTCAAGCGACTTTTCGTGCAGTCCGGCCTGGCAATCCTGGATCACGGCCAGCATATCGATGCCGTCGTCATCCAGGATTGCCTTGACCGAACCGGCGATATCGCGGGCAGCCTCGTCCGTCACCGAGCCGAAATCGACCGGGTTCTGAGCCAGTGTGCCGGGAGAAACCTGGCCCATCCGGCGTATCACGGCATCGCTGAAATGCGCCAGTTCAATGCCGGCTGTCGTGGCGACATCGCAGGCAAGCGCCGTCTGTCCGCCTGAAATACCGACGATCGCGAGCCTGCCCTTGCCTTGCCTTTGGCCATGGCGGGACAGGATCTCCAGGGCTGCATTCAACTCGTCGTAATCGGCCACGGTGGGAATACCGTTCGCATTGAAGAAAAGCCGATAGGTGTCGGCATCGCTGGTCATCGACCCGGTGTGAGCAAGGGTGGCTGCCGATCCGATTGTGGAGTTGCCGACTTTCAGAATGACAAGGGACTTGCCGTTCTCGAATACCCGGCGGGCGGCGCGGGCAAAGGCGTCCGGATCCTTGATCGCTTCCAGTACGATACCGATTGCCGCCGTGTCTTCATCTGTCGCCAGCCAGTTCATATAGTCGGCGGCGGTCAGCTGGAACTCGCTGCCGACGGTGATGATCTTCGAGATGCCGAACTCGGCCGAATTCATCAGCGTGATCGCGGCCGAGCCGGACTGTGCGATGAAGGCAACCTTGCCCGCCCTGATCTTGCTCGACGTCGTCGCCGGATAGAGGAACAGCCCGTCATTGAGGTTGATCAGGCCCATGCAGTTCGGCCCCTGGATATTCATGGCGCTTTCGGCGGCGAGGGAGCGGAAAGCATCCCCGTCCTCCTGCGAGAAACCGGAGGCAAAGAAGATCGCCGACTTCACGCCGCGTTTCTCAAGAGCCTGCGCGGTTTCAACGGCAGCGGCGGCAGGGACCGAGGCGATGGCGAGATCAACATTGTCGGGCAGGTTTTCGATGGTGGGGACGGTTGCCAGACCCTGGATGGTTTCGGCGCTGCGATGGACCGGGATGATCCGGCTTTTGCAATTCCGGCTCAGTAAATTGTCGATAACGGCGTTACCCTGAGCTCTTTTCCTGGCGGACGCACCAATGACGGCGATTGTCGCCGGCCTGATGAGAGACGAAACATCCCTGGTCATCGTGACCTCTTTTTATACGGTTTATGGTAAGGGGGGCAGTCGTGGCGTGCCGGGTTCAGTCGCCTTCGAAAAACCGTTTGGCATTGTGATAGAACCACTTCTCCAGCACCGTCTCCTTCAGGGGAAGCTGGTGGTATTCCTCGACCAGTTCCTCGTAGGGGCAGTCGAAGAGATAGCGTGACAACCCGATCATGATCTTGTTTTGCAGGCGGCTGTTGCCGAACTGCATGAACATCTCCCAGCCAGCTCCGGCTTTCGCGAAATAGCGCGGCCGGTGGGCTGAGGTGTCGCAATAGAGGTTCGGGTGACGGGATAGCAGGCCAACCATGTCCGGGATCCACGGCCAGCCGCCCAGGCCAGCGAGGATTTTCAGCTCCGGAAAGTCAATGGCGACCTGGTCGAGATGACGTGGATGGCCGAGATCGTAGGGCCGGTCGTTGGCGTAGTTCATGCTGCTGTAGATCTTCACCGGCACGTTCAGCTCGACGCATTTGGCATAAAGCGGATAGTAGCGCCGGTCGCTGGCCGGGAGGCAGTTGGTGAGCGCGGTCACGCGAAAGCCGTTTGCTCCGTCTTCTCTCACCAGACGTTCTAGCTCTCTGACCCCGCGCATGCCGTCCATTGGGTCGATCAGGGCGAACATCTTGAAGCGGCCGGGATATTTGCGATGGATGTCGCCGATCTCGCTGTTCAGCATATTGCACATGAAGCCGTATTCGACGTTCGCCCGGTCCATGTCGGCGATGATCGACGCAAACTTCTGGTCGCGTTCCTCCTGCGTGTAGGAACGCGTCGCCGAGCCTTTCGAGCCGCCGCCGAAAACGGTGCTGTAATTGTCGAAGCCGTATCCTTCGGGCCGGTCAAGCGGTTCTCCCATCGGGGTGCCGGGACGGCCCCTGCCTATCTCCTGGGCCTGCAGGGCAGCCTCGGAAAGCGGAGCCTCGATCTCCATATCGATGATGGGGTGCATTTTCTCTCCCTCCTGACGTTTCTTGAAGGGGCTGTCCCAGATAACCTGCTTTGGAGGTTAGCTGGAAAAGCTCCATTGATTTTTTCTTTGAGTCCGATTTTTAAGACTGTTTCAGCTTGAGCGAACGCTCATCTGGAAGGCTTTTGTATCAGGAAACAAGACTGGCAGCGTGGAGGAATTCGGGAACGCGCACCGCCAGCAGCCTGAGAATATCGACATGCCGGTACGAGGATTGCTGCCGTTGCTCGGGAAAGTTCACGAGCCCGTACTGTGAGTTTTTGTTAAGTGTTTAAGTTTATTGAGAAACAAGAAGGCTGGATGGAGTTCGGCACTTCATTTCTGCTTGGCCAAAGTTTCCTTCATGGCAAGATACTGATCCGGTATTCCAACTGAATTAACGGGGATAGACGCGCGCCGCTTCGAGGGAGCTTTCATCTATCGGGATGCCAAGCCCGGGGGGGGGCGGAACACTCATATAGCCATGAGCGGGTGTCTGCACTGTGCCGCTGATGCAGCGAATGATCGACTCGTGGCCCTCGTGATACTCCATCGCCCCATGCTCCAGAGCGCCCGCCATCAGGTGCAGGTTGACGAAATCCCAGCCGCCGGCGGGACAGATCTCGCGGCCGTGCCGTTCTGCGAGGCGGATGATGTCGATCGCTTTCGAAAAACCGCCGGCGAAGACGGCATTTGGCTGGATGACCGAGACGCCGCCTTGCCGGATCAGTTGCTCGAACCGGTATTCCGATTGTTCCATCTGGCCGGCGCCAACGGGGCAGTCTATTTCGCCGGTCAGCTCCGCCAGCTGGCGCGGGTCGTTGTCGCGCAGGGGTTCTTCCAGCCATGTCAGCCGGGCGCCCGAGGCCGCATGGGCAAAGTTGCGCGCGGTTGTGAGGTCGAAGCCGCAATTGGCGTCCGCGATCAGGTCCGCGTCCGGGCCGATGGCCTCGCGCACGGCGAGGAGGCGCTCGGCATCCTCCTGCCAGGAACGTCCCTTGGCGGCGATGACGACCTTCACGCCCGCTCCGCCGCCGTCGATGGCGCGCCTCGCGGCTTTCTGCAGGTCGTCGACAGTCAAATGCGGCAGGCCGCAGGTGACATGTACGGGGACCCGGTCGCGCTTGCCGCCGAGAAGGGCGGCAATGCTTTTCCCGTCGGCTTGCGCGCGGAGATCCATCAGGGCGATTTCCAGCGCGGAATGGGCGCTGACCACCACGCCCGTCATGGCGCGGGGATTGAAACGGCGCTCGGTTCGTGCCGGGAGTTCGGGATTGAGCGGATCTTCGCCGATGATGGCTTCGGCAATCGAATGGTTCAGAAAATGCGCGACCTCGGCCGCGAGGAACCGTCCGGTGAAGCCATTGCCGGTAAGGCCTTCATCCGTATCGATACGGCAGCGTACGAAGACCGGACCGTCGGTGCCGGCATAGGTTGCCTTGTTTTCCTGCTCGCCGGCCGTGATCGGGCGATGGACGCTGGCTGTGATGTGGGTGATCTGCATCTGGGGGAGCCTCGGTCTCGGAAAAGCAACGGGGCGGCTCGAAGCCGCCCCGTGAAGATAATGTTTAGCCCTGGGCTGCGTCAGCAGCCTTGCGTTCCTGTCGCCGGGTTCGGAACAGGGTGACCAGCGGCCAGACCATCGAGGCGATGGTTAGCACCAGGAAGGTCACGACGATCGGCCGTTCCAGGAAATGGAACCAGTTGTGATCGAAGATGATCAGAGCCTGCTTCAGGCTGTTCTCAACCAGCTCACCCAGGATGAGGCCCATGATGATCGGGGCGGCCGAGAAACCGTACCGTTTCAGCACGAAGCCAAGCAGACCGGCCAGTACCATGATCCAGACATCCATGATCGACTGGTCCATCGAATAGGCACCAACGGATGCCAGGACGAAGACGGCGGGCCAGAGATATTCGATCGGGATCAGTGTCACCCGGGCAAAGAGCTTTGCACCGGCGAAGCCGAAAGCGGCAAAGGCGAAGTTTGCCACCAGCATGGACAGGAAGATGGCGTAGAGCAGGCTCGGCGTCTCGATGAAGAGATGCGGGCCGGGGCGCAGGCCATGCACCAGCAGGGCACCGAGAATGATGGCCGTGGTGGCGCTGCCGGGGATACCGAGTGCCAGGGTCGGCACCATGGCGGCACCGGTGGCGGCGTTGTTGGCCGCTTCCGGGCCAGCAATGCCGCGAAGGTCGCCCTTGCCGAACTGGCTCTTGTCCTTGGCCCAGCGCTTTGCCTCGTTATAGCCGATCATGGCCGCAACGGTGCCGCCTTCAGCCGGAAGCAGACCGATAAAGGCGCCGATACCGCAAGACCGGCAGATCGTGCCGAAGCAGCGTTTGAAGTCGCTCCAGCCGGGCAGTTTGACCGCGTCGAAAACAGCGCGGATCCGGCCTTCCTTCAGTTTCGAGGCCTGGGTCAGGAACTCGCAGCCGGCAAATAGGCCGATCATCACGGGGATGAAGTGAACGCCTTCCGTCAGCTCCCAGAAGCCGAAAGTGAAACGCTCGACACCGGTGGTGAAGTCCATGCCGATGGTGGCCAGAAGAACACCGAAGGCACCGCCGATCAGGTTCTTCAGGGCTGACTCGCCGCTGATCGTCGCCAGCATGGAGAGACCGAAGAGCGACAGGGCGAAATATTCGGGCGGCCCGAAATTATAGGCAACGCGCGACAGCAGGGGAGCTGCCACGATCAGCACAACGATACTGAAAATCCCGCCGATCACGCTGCTGACCGCGGCCATGCCGAGTGCCATGCCGGCTTCGCCCCGTTGCGCCAGGGGATAGCCGTCGAACGCCGTTGCCGCTGCGGGAGGTGCACCGGGGGCATTGACGAGGATAGCCGTGATCGAACCACCGAAAGTGCCCGCGCAGTAAAGCGCGCTCAGCAGCGAAATCGCCGGGATCGGATCCATGGTTAGGGTGAAGGGCAGCAGCAGGGCTGTTGCCATTGTCGAGCTCAGGCCCGGCATGGCTCCGACCAGGACGCCGCCGAGGGTCCCGATCAGGATGACCATGAGCAGGTAGGGGTCAGAGAACGCCGAGAGGGCGGTGAGGAACGCATCCATCAGGTTGAACCAATCTGATCGCTAGAAACCGAGAATGCCGGCATCGAAGTGCACGTCGAGGCCTAGGGCGAAGAGCGCATAGACCGCGCCGGGAAAAAGGACGGCAAAGGGAATGATCGCGTGCCACCGCCGCTCACCCCAGAGGATGGGCATGCAGAAGCAGAAGAACACCATCGCGATGATGAATCCCAGATTTGCAAAGGCAAGCACGAAGGCGAGCATCATGGCGCCCGTCATGATGACCATTAGCGGCACCGGTTTTCCGGGCCGGGAATCCTTGCGGAAAGATATGGCCATCAATGCCACGGCGAGCACGGCGATGACGGAAGCGACCAGGCGCGGGAATGTCGCCGGCTGTACGTTTTGCGCGACAGCAGCGGGAGCTTCGGCAAAGCCGAGCGTGATCCAGTAGGTGATAGCGCAAAACACCACGATACAGAGACCGATGATGAAGTCGCGCGGTAACCGGGCTGCGTGAGCAGCCCGGTCAACGGTGGTTTTGTCTGACATAATGTCCTCAGAGCATACCGAGTTCGGTCAGCGCAGTGGTGCTTTCGGTATAGATCCGCCGGATTTCGGCGTTCCATTTCTCAGCACCGATGACGCTGGACTTGGGCATGCCGCCGGAAGCGAGATAGCCCTGATAGACACCATGCTTCATAGCCTTGACGAGGCCATTGCTCAGGGCATCAACACGGTCCTGCGGAACGCCGGAAAGGCAGGCAAAGCCGCGCACGGTCGAGGCCAGGGCGTTAACGCCGGCATCGCGAGCGGTCTTGACGCCCTCGAGCGCTTCGATCGGCTCTTCGGAGAGGCTGACGATCGGGCGGAATTCGCCGGAACCGTACTGGGACTCGCCTTCGGCATAGTTCAGCAGGGCAACGTCGATATTGCCGGAAACCAGGTTGGTGACGATGTCCCCGCCGCCCTTGAAGGGAACGATGGTGTAGGGGATGTTGCCGGCAGCCTTGCAGAAGTTATGGATGCCGACGTGATCGGCGCCGCCTGCGAAGGTGGTGCCCCATTTCAGGCCACCCTTCTTGTCCTTGGATGCCTTCAGAACATCGTCGAGGGTCTTGATTTTGCTGTTGGAATTAACAGTCAGGACCGTCGGGTCGTCCGTGGCACGGGCGAGGCCGACCAGCTCTTCGATCTTGATCGGCACCTTCTTCTGGATGATCTGGAAGATGTGCGACTGGGTGATGGTCATGAAGGTATAGCCATCACGGGGACGCGAGTTCGTGTACATCAGCGCTGCCGAGCCACTGCCGCCACGCTTGTTCACGACGACCAGATCCTGGCCGAATTCCTTGCGGGCACGCAGCATCATCATGCGTGTGGTGATGTCGGTGCCGCCGCCCGGACCTGCATGGGTCACGACGTTCAGGGTCTCGGCCGGGAAATCCGCGGCGAATGCCTTGCTGCCGAAGCCGGCCATGGTGGCACCGGCGGCGCCAGCCAGTGCGGCGGACTTCAGAAAGTCACGGCGATTAAAGAAAGCTGAATCGGACATTCTATTCCTCCATTGTCCTACTCGTCTTAAGATCACACCAGGGGATGCCCCATGACGGGACTGCCTTTGGTGCGTTGGTAATTGAAGAGCCCGTCTCAAAAAGAGCGGGCGAAGTGGTAGGTTAAGGGTCCGTCTTGGAGAGCCCAGACGGGTCTTCGGTCAGCGTGCCAAGGAAACGTTTGCATCCCTGTTCGATGTGAATACGGCCAGCTTCGCGGGCTGCGTCGGGATCTCCGCCGGCGATGCCGTCCAGAATTGTCTCGTGTTCCTTCACGGACTCCTCGATGTTCGGCACATTCGATAAACCGCGCCGCCGGAACAGGTGCATTTCCTTCACGACGCTATGATAGACGTCGGTTGCGCGCTGGTTGCCGGAGTGGTCGATAATGGCGAAATGGAAGTCGACATTCAGGCGGTAGTAAGCCTCCTTGTCGTCACAGGCGAGCGCCGCCCGCATCGCACTCATATTCTCGCGCAGGAGAGCCACGGTCCCGGCATCATGCCGGCGGGCAACTTCCTGACAGGCAAGGGCAAAAAGAGCTCCGCGTAACGCGTAGAGGTTCTTGACCTCGTCAAGACCGATGGTGCGCGCGACGGCGCCGCGGTTCGGAAGAATCTCCACCAGGCCGGATTGCCCAAGGCTGCGCAGGGCTTCTCTTACGGGGCCGCGGCTCACGCCAAGTTCTTCTGCAATCTGTGCTTCTCCAATCCGCGCCCCGGCAGCGATTTCGCCGGTCAACACACGCCTCTCGATCTCACGTTCGACGTGAGTTGTCAGAGTCGCGTATTCGCGAGCGTGGAATGGTTTATTCTGCATTGCCATCTTTTTTATGTGCGTTTCCTTGTTTTGTCGACAGTAAATAGTTGAAATGCAGATTGTCAACAATCAACAAAATACATATTGTCCGGGAACTTCCTAATTCGCTGCCGCATCATTCGCAGCGCCCTGTTAGCAGGGATCCAAGCTATTGAGAAACCGGAGGAAAGTGTTCAAAAATGGGCATTTCTCATGCCAGTACGGTACTGAATAAATACAAGGTTCTTGATCTGACGCGGGTGCGCTCAGGCCCAACTTGCGTACGGCAATTGGCCGATTGGGGTGCCGATGTCATCAAGATCGAGATGCCGGCGACGGACAATGCCGGGCAACTTGGCGGCCCCCGCGAAGGCGCCGATTTCCAGAATCTTCATCGTAACAAGCGCAGTCTGACCCTTAATCTGAAAGACAAGCGCGGCCTTGAGGTCTTCCGGAAACTCGCCCGCGAGGTCGATGTCATTGTCGAGAATTTCCGGCCGGACGTGAAAAACCGGCTGGGTATCGATTATGAGACCCTGTCCAAGGACAATCCGGGGCTGGTCTATGCCTCGATTTCCGGCTTCGGTCAGGACGGCCCGCTGGCCAAGCGCCCTGGGTTCGACCAGATCGCGCAGGGCATGGGCGGCTTGATGTCGATCACCGGCAACCCGGGTGAAGGCCCGATGCGGGTCGGCATTCCGATCGCGGATCTTACGGCGGGCATTTTCTGCTCGCAGGCCATTCTTCTCGCCCTTCTGGAGCGTGAGCAGTCCGGCAAGGGACAATGGGTGCAGACCTCTCTTCTGCAGGCCCAGGTCTTCATGCTGGATTTCCAGGCCGCGCGCTGGCTGGTTGATGGCGATGTGCCGAAGCAGGCCGGTAACAACCACCCGACCAGCATCCCGACCGGTGTCTTCAAGACGTCCGACGCGTATATGAATATCGCGGTTGCCGGGCAGGCCATCTGGGAGAAATTCTGCGCTGCCATGGGCAAGCCGGAATGGAACGAGAACCCGGATTACGCGACAGGTTCGGCCCGTTCCGATAACCGGGATGCCCTGAACGCGGAGATCGAGGCCGAGACCCTCAAGGATACCATGGCCAACTGGATCGAGCGGCTGAATGCCGCCGGTGTGCCTTGTGGCGAAATTAATGATATCCAGCAGGTGTTCGAAAGCCCGCAGGTGGCGCATTTGGGACTTGCCCAGCCAGTCAAGTCGCACGAGCGTGGCGATACCCATCTGGTCGGTCAGCCGATTACCATGAGCCGGACGCCGTCGACCATTGCTTCTCCGCCGCCGATGGCGGGTGAGCACAATCAGGAAGTGCTGACGGATCTCGGCTTTTCCGCGGATGACATCGAAACACTGAAGCGTGACGGCGTCATCTGAGCGCCGACCATCAAAGGGCCTGAATTATTCAAGGGAAAGAGACACCATGACTGACAAGATTCTCACCAGCCAGGACGGCGCGATTGCCCGGATCATTTTCAACCAGCCGGAAAAGCGCAACGCCGTATCCCTGGAAATGTGGGAGGCCGTCGAGGCCGCGCTTGACCGGTATTCGGCCGACGACAGCGTCCGCATTCTGATCCTCTCCGGCGCGGGCGGGAAAGCCTTCGTTTCCGGCGCCGATATTTCCAAGTTCGAATCCGAGCGGGCCAGCGCCGACGGTGTCGCCCGCTACAATGCGACCACCAAACGGGTCTATGACAAGGTCGCCGGTTTCCCGAAGCCGGTCATCGCGCAGATCAGCGGCTTTTGCGTCGGTGGCGGTGTCGCACTCGCGGTCTGCTGTGATCTCAGGATCTGCGGCGAAGGCTCCAAGTTCGCCATCCCGGCCGCCAAACTCGGCCTCGGATACGGCTATCCGGGGATTTCCCGCCTGGCCGCGCTCGTCGGACCGAGCTTCGCCAAGGAAATCTTCTTCACCGCCGGCCGTTACGATGCCGAGGATGCCCGCATCATGGGCCTCGTGAACCGGGTTGTTCCGGACGATCAGGTTGAACAGTTCTGCCTCGATTATGCGAAGACCATCGCCGGGAATGCACCGATGACCGTCAATTCGGTGAAGTTCATCGCCAACCAGACGGTGGTGCCGGAAAGCGAGCGGGATCTGCAGAAGTGTGACGATCTGGTCACCGCCTGCTTCGCCAGCGAGGACTATATCGAAGGCCGCCGTGCCTTCATGGAAAAGCGCAAGCCTGAATTCAAAGGCAAGTAAGCATTGCGGATACGGACGCGGCCCGACCGCGTCCGTATCTCACCGGATCAGAACGGATTTCTTGTGAAATCCCCCCTGAAACCACTCCCCGTGAATGTTAGGCTTTCTCCAGAACAGGGAGAAAGCAGCGATGTCTAAAGAAAAAATTCTCCGCACCGACGGAAATGTGTCCCGCAGCGGGGCGGTCAACGCGGAAAGCTACGACGCCTGGGCCAGTGAGTACGATCGGGAGCTGGCCAATTGGGGATATGAGGCGCCAGAGCAGGCGGCCGGGCTCCTGAAAGGGCACCTGGAAGATTTCAGGGATGCCCCCATTCTCGATTGCGGATGCGGAACGGGACTTACAGGCCTGGCGCTCCGGGCTGCCGGTGCCACCGGTCACCTGACCGGTTTGGACGCATCACGTTCCAGCCTCGAAACATCAAAGCAGAAGGCGGTCTATGATCGTCTCGAATATGCCGACCTTAACAAGCCGCTTCCGCTTGGGGAGGGGGCCGTTGGCGGTATCCTCTGTATCGGGGTGCTGACCTATCTCGAGGAAGCGGCCATCTTCAAGGAATGGCTGAGAGTGCTCCGGAGCGGCGGTGTCGTGGTGTTCACCAGCAGGGATGATTTCTGGCAGTCGCGGGGCATTGCCGAGATGCTGAACCGGCTGGAGCTGGAAGGGCGCTGGGAAGCGTTGCATGTCTCCCGGCCGATGCCATATCTGCCGGGGCACCCTGATTTCGCGGAAAAGGTGAAGGCTGTCTACGGAGTTTACCGGAAGTCCTGATTTTGCAGGAAACTGGCTCCGTTGAGCGCGTCCTAATTATCGCCGTCGTAATTGTAGATGTAGGGCAGAAAAAGCCGGGCAATCGACGGGTGGTTCAGGGCGAGATCGCGTATGTCGGTCTCGCCTGGATAGGTCTCCAGATGCAGGCCGACCTGGCTGGTATCGACGATATTGATCTTCAGTCCGGAAACCTCATCGCCTATCGAGAGCCGCGCTTCGCCGCGAAATTCAACGGGCGTTTCCGACGTGAATAGAAAGCCGACCAAGGAGACATTGACGATTTCACCCTTTGTGGTTGTTCCGTCGGGAAGTGCCAGTTCGGCGTCCAAATGGAATGCCACGCGGTCGAATGCGCGGCGTTCCTGATCCGTCATGTCACGCATCCAGCCGGTCTTGGTGTAGTTTTCGTTCGACTCGTCACTCATGTATTGCCCCGGGGCGATGGACTGGACTGATCTGTCCGGCTCAGTCTCTGATACCTCAACTTGGTGGTTAACGGAATGGGGTATGATGACCATCCGGGCCGCGCATGCGTCATGCTGTCCATTGAGCGGGGCTGCGAAAGGGAGCACTCTTTACGCGCTTCTTTCTAAGGAGAGTGGATCGTGTATTTCAAATCTCCCATGCTGCGTTTTCTGTTCGGTCACGGAGTGATTGGCGGCGGGGCTGGTATTGCGATTGCGGCCGGTCTGCTGGTGTTCGATGTTGCCGGGCTTGCCAGCCTGAGCATGAAATCCGAGCCGACCTGGCTTGGCCCGTTTTTGCTTTGTTTTTCCTTCTTTGCGTCCTTCAGCGCCCTGGCGATGGGCGTCGCGGTCATGAGCTTTGGCGGCGAAGACAATGACCGGGATGACGGCGGCACGACCGTGCGGCACCGGATGGTTCCCGATACGCACGGCCCGGCATCCGGTGATGACGACCGCGCTGTCGTCAGGATACGTAAATAGCCCCGGCGTCTATCGCGGCAGGGCGGCTTCAACAGCCTTCGTGAGCTTTGCCGATGAGGGCTCTGTTGTGGAGGCAAACCAGTCGACGGCCTTGCCATCCGGTGCAATCAGGATCTTGTAAAAATTCCAGCGCGGTTTGGAGAGCGCTCCCAGCTCTTGTGCCGCCCAGCGATAGAACGGATGCGCCCGGTCGCCGGTGACCACCTGCTTTTCCGTCATCGGGAAATCCACGGCGAAATTCACTTCGCAGAATTCCTTGATCTCGGCTGCGGTTCCGGGCTCCTGCGATCCGAAATCGTTGGAGGGCACGCCTAGCACGACAAGACCGCGTTCCCTGTACCGTTCCCAGAGTGCTTGCAGGCCCTCGTACTGTTTTGTGAAACCGCAGAAAGAAGCCGTATTCACGACCAGCACGGCCTTGCCCGAGTAGTCTTTCATCGGTAGCGGATCGCCTTCGATCGAGACGAAGCTGAAGTCGTGGGCGTTCGTAGCCTCAGCCGGGCTGGAGGGCATCATGAACAGTCCGAAAAGGATCGCGCTTGCGAGGCGTAGAGCGTGAACGGGCATGGGTTTGATCTCCAATCCCTGTCGATACGCAGCCCATACCCCGCCGGATGACCAGAGGGGCGGGTCATGTCGACAGAAGCAGGAAGAAGATCCCGGCGATCACCAGGCCGATCCCGGCGAGTTCCAGCGGGCTGCTCTTCTCCTTGAAGAAGAGATAGGAGGCGGCGAAGGTGAATACGAGTTCGATCTGGCCGAGCGCGCGGACATAGGCCGCGTTCTGGATGGTCATGGCGGTGAACCAGCAGGCCGAGGCGGCCATGCCGCTGAGCCCGACGATGCCCGCGATCTTCCAGTTCCGCAGTGCCGCCGTGATCTGGCCCGGATCACGCAGCCGCATATAGGCAGCCATGGCGACGGTCTGCATGATGGTGACACAGGCCAGGGTGAAGCCTGCCTGGATCAGGAAACCCTCGCCACCAAGGGAAAGCGAAGCGGCGCGGTAAGAGACAGCCGAGATACCGAAACAGGCACCGGAGGCGAGACCGATCATGGCGGGACGGCTGGTCAAGGATTTGGCGATGCCGCCGATCCCGGCGGCTTGTTTGGCGGCGGAGATGGCAAGGACGCCGATGAAGCTGATCATGATCGCGACCATCGCGCCGGCCGTCAGGGGATCTCCCAGAATGACGATGCCGAAGATTGCAGCCTGGACCGTCTCGGTCTTGGAATAGGTGGTTCCGACGGCAAAATTCCGGAACGCGAAGAGATAAACGAGAAGGGCAGTCGCGGCGATCTGTGTCGCCCCGCCGACGGCCGCATAAATCCAGAAGACCGGTTGCGGCTCGGGCATGGAAAGGCCGATGCCGTCATGCAGGAACCAGACATAGAGCCAGGCAGGGAGAATGGCATAGAAGAAGCGGACGAAGGTCGCTCCCGACGTGCTGAGCTTCGATGTCAGATGCTTCTGCAGAGCGGAGCGCAAATTCTGACAGAAGGCCGCCGCGATGGTGATCGGAATCCAGAGTTCGATCATTCAAGTATGTCCATAAATCAGTATGTTGTCGAATTTTGTTAAAGTTCAGATCTGCGAATATGGCAATCCGTGCGCTTGAGGATATCGGGCTGCAGGCTGAGCCCGTGGCCGGCGCCTTCGGGGGGCGAGATCTCACCTTTTGTTACGGGAGGAAGCTGGGTTACGAGGTCACCATACCAGCCGTAATAGAAGGCGCGCACCATTTCCTGAATGAAGCAGTTATGGGTGTTGAGGGCGAGGTGGGTTGAGGCGGCTAGGACGACCGGGCCGGTGCAGTCATGGAAGGCGACCGGAACATGCCAGGCATCCGCCATGGCCGCCATCTTGCGAGCTTCCGAGACGCCGCCGCCCCAGGCGATATCGGTGATGATCAGGCTGAGGGATTCCATCTCCAGCAATTGCCGATAATCGGCGCGGCCGCCACGTGTCTCGCCGACTGCGATGGGCGCGGTGGTGGCGCGGGCCACTTCATCGAGGCTGGAGAGGTTGTCCATGAAAACCGGATCCTCGACCCAGAGCGGGTCTACGGCTTCCAGCGCACGGCTGATCCTGATCGCGGTCGGCCGGTCCCACATGGAATGCAGCTCCGCCATGATGTCCATGCGGTCGCCATGCGCTTCGCGGATCTTCTCGAACGGCGCCATGGCGGTCGCAAGATCGCGCGGGCTGATATGATGGCCCCGGCTTGACTCTGCGGCATAGTCGAAGGGCCAGATCTTCATCGCCGTGATGCCCATCTCCAGCAGGCTGGCGGCGAGTTCGTCCGCATGGTTCAGGAAGGCATCGAGATCCTCATAGCCGCCCCGGTTGGCGTCGAGACCGAAATTGTCCGTACCCTGGGTCGGGCGGTTCTGCACATAGCGGGTGCCGGCGCAGGTATTATAGACCCGGATACTGTCCCGCACCGCGCCGCCGAGCGCCTGATGCAGCGGCATGTCCTTCACCTTGGCGAACAGATCCCAGAGCGCGATATCGACGGCTGAACGGCCACGCATTTCAGCCCCGGCTCCGCTGAACCCGACATAGCCGGTGAGATTGCGCTGATGCTGTTCGATCCGGAGCGGATCCTTGCCGAGCAGGTAGGGGGCGATGATGTCGTGGATATGGGCCTCGGCGGCGCCGGGACCGTAGAAGGTTTCGCCAAGCCCATCCGCACCGTCATCGTCTATGACGCGGACCCAGAGCAGGTTCGGGTATTCCTCGATCCGGATGGTTTCGATAGCCGAGACTTTCGCGCCCATTCTGTTCCTCCACCTGAGTCACCGGTCTTTGCCGTTTTTTCGATTGTGGAACGAAGAGAGGCCAAGCGCCAGCGGACGCCGGGAAAGAGGCGTGTTTCTCAAAAGCATCAATCTCGATCAGGCCTGCTAATTTCAAATATTCTTGCAAAAAGTGTTTTTCGGCGTGGCGGACGCGAAGCATGCAGGAGGCCTTGGCTGAAATATAAATATTTCATGACCATAGATAAATTTATTCACAAACCGTTGATGTATGGAGTCAACACCATCGATGCTCTCGCAATCAATGGGCATCAAAATTTAACGCATAAGATGAAAAGCGATCTTGCTGGGGGATTGGATATATGCATTTTCTCCTGAAGATTGCATAAAATTGGAGGTGTTGATGAAAAAGAGTATCTTGAGTTTGGCTTCAGTTTCCACCGCTGCCTTGATGCTTTTGTGTCTGTCTGCTCCGGTAAAAGCCGATGATCCTTGCGTTGCCGTGGGGGGCGGTTCTCTCTGCGGCTCAAGTGATAAAGGTGTTCAGAGCTACAAGGGGATCCAATATGCACAGGCATCCCTCTGGAACAGCTCGGTAATCACATCATCCTATCAGGCAAAGACGCCAGCCACGGACTATGGGGCGCCCTGTCCTCAGGGGCAATCTGCGGAAACCTTAAGCGATTGCCTCTTCCTGAATATATGGACGCCTGCTGAACCGGGTGCTCCTGCGGATAAAACCGTGATGGTTTTCATTCACGGCGGGGCATTTGTTTTTGGTTCGGGTGGTCAGCAAGGGCAGAACAACCCTTATGATGGCAGCAATTTCGCAGCTGACCAGAATGTGGTTCTGGTGACTCTCAACTATCGTTTGGGGGCAGCGGGTTTTCTGTACGACCCGAATATTGACGCATTGCAGAAAAATGGCGGCAATTTCGGTATCGAGGATCAGATCAATGCCCTGAAATGGGTTCGCGCGAATATCGGTGCTTTTGGTGGCGATGCCTCGAAGGTGACGATTTTTGGTGAGAGCGCGGGTGCTATGTCCGTCGGTCTGCACATGTTTTCCTCGGAAGCCTCGTCCGGATTGTTTCGCGGTGCGATCATGGAGAGTAATCCGATAGGGGTTATCTATCGGGATTTTTCCGAGGCTTCGGCGGATTCTGTCACGTTCTTGCAGTGCCTGAACGCGGTAATAGACAATCCCAAGGCAACTCAGTGCGGCACGTTGGCTACAGCTCCGAAACTGCCGGAAACGGCTGCCGGCGGAGATACGTTGCTCGCGGCGACGAAACTTTATGAAAAAGTGCTAAAGTCTTCCGGTCGGGTAAGACGGGACGGTTTACCCGAAGCGTTGCCGTTCGCACCGGTCATCGAACCAAATTCGTATCTTGCCGCTCAACCAGCCGAGGCCGTCGAGGGTAAGGCTCCGGTCCCGTACATGTATACCTTCAACAAATCCGAGGGGGTGCTCTTCGCAGAACTTGCTGCGCAGAAATGGACCGGTAAATTCGCATTGCCGCTGATTTATTCTATGTTGATCGGCGATATGTTCGCGACCTCAGACGAGATTCTCGATAACGAGAAATATCGAAAGCATCCGGAGAGTCTGGAACGCACTATTGACTCAATGGGAAGCCTGATTACGGATTTTGCCTTTGCATGCGGTAACATGAAGGCAAATCAGACGGCGAATTCGGATAGTGTCTGGGGCTTTGTCGTTCTGCAGCAGCCGGTTGTACCGTCCACTCCTCCTGTTGATGCATGCGCCCCGGCGAACAAGGCTGGCAATGTATGCCATGAAGCGGAACTACCGTTCGTGTTCAACAATTTGCCGAATGGAGCTGGGCCAAACGACATCAAGCTCGCGAAGAACATGAACAAGGTTTGGGCAACCTTTGCAATGGACCCTGCCGGTGGGCCGGGAACGGAATGGGCGCGGTGGAAAGCAGGGCATACCGGGCTTAATGCCTTTGCGGAGCCAGCAATTTCACCGGTTCCTGATATCTACGGGACATCTCAGTGCGACTTCTGGAAAAACCAGGAGCCGCGAGTAAATCCATAACCAAGTGGCAATAAACAATGCCTGATATTGCCGGACCGCGTGGAATACCCGCGCGGTCCGCTGTTTGGTTATTCGTAACTTCTGGCGTCCTCGATGACCTTGCCGTCATTGGCGAGGCTGCCTTCGGTGACCAGAGAGACGGCCCCGCGCAGTTTCGTGACGGATTGCAGGCTGGCTGCAACAGCGTCTGAGAGAGCATCTCCGGATGCTGCGGTCTCGCAATGCAGGGTCATCACGTCGTCACCGGTCCGGCCGGTAACGACAAGACGTGCTTTCGAGATTTCCGGATGGCGCTTCACCACCTCGGCAACCTGTCCCGGATGCACGAACATGCCCTTGATCTTGGTGGTTTGGTCCGCGCGGCCCATCCAGCCCTTGATACGCTGGTTGGTACGCCCGCACGGGCTGGTCCCAGCCAGCACTGCCGACATATCCCCCGTGCCGAAGCGGATCAGGGGATAGTGTGGGTTAAGGGTTGTGACGACGATTTCGCCGACTTCGCCTTCGGCCACGGGATCGCCGGTGCCGGGGCGGACGATTTCGACGATCACGCCTTCGTCCAGGATCATGCCTTCAAGGGCCGGACTCTCATAGGCGACGAGGCCGAGATCGGCCGTGCCATAGCATTGCAGGACGCCGCATCCGAGATCGGCGATTTCCTTGCGCAGGCTCGGGGGCAGGGCTTCGCCGCCGACGAGACCTTTCTTCATGCTGGATATGTCGGCGCCAAGCTCGCGGGCCTTTTCCAGAATGATCTTCAGGAAACTCGGGGTGCCGCTATAGCCCGCGGGCTTGAGATCGGCCGCGGCCTGAACCTGCATTTCGGTATTGCCGACACCACCGGGGAACACGGCGCAGCCGATGGCGCGGGCAGCACCGTCGACCATCATGCCGGCCGGGGTCAGGTGATATGAGAAGCAATTATGCAGGATGTCGCCCTTGCGGAACCCGGCGGCGTAAAGCGTGCGAGCAAAGCGCCAGGGATCGGACTCTGGCCCTTCCGCATCGTAAATCGGGCCGGGGGACATGTAGAGCCGGGCAAGGCCGTTTGGCGCGACAGTCGTCATGCCGCCAAAGGGAGGCGTGCTTTTCTGCAGGTCAAGCAAGTCACCCTTGCGGGTGACGGGCAGGCCGGTGAGGGCCGCGCGGCTGGTGATCGTGCCCGGATCAATATCGGACAGCAATTTGCCGAAATAGGCGGTCTTGCCCTTGGCCAGGGCGACCTGAGCGGACAAGGCCGCCATCTGGGCGGCCTCGCGTTCGTCGGTACTGCGGGTTTCAAGCCTGTCGTAAAAATCGCCGCTCATGTCTGTACGGTCCCCAATTCCTGAATGCGTGGCGATGGATCAGCCGAGCCACCGCTTGCGGCGGCGATAATGTTTCACGTCTCGGAAGCTCTTCCGGCCGCCGGTGCTGAGGCCGAGATAGAATTCCTTCACATCCTCGTTCGAGCGCAGGCTTTCCGCATCGCCTTCCATGACGACCCGGCCGTTTTCCAGGATGTAGCCGTATTTTGCGTAACGCAGGGCGACGTTGGTGTTCTGCTCGGCCAGCAGGATGGAAACACCTTCCTGCTCGTTGATCTTCTTCACGATCTCGAAGATCTGTTCGACCAGCTGCGGGGCGAGCCCCATGGACGGCTCGTCCAGCAGGATGGTTTTCGGACGGCTCATCAGCGCCCGGCCAATGGCAACCATCTGCTGCTCACCGCCGGAAGTGTAGCCCGCTAGGCTGGTGCGCCGATCACGCAGGCGCGGGAAATAATTATAGACCATCTCCAGGTCCCGGGCGATGCCGGCCCTGTCCCCGCCGCGCGTAAACGCGCCGGTCATCAGGTTTTCCTCGACGGTCAGATGCTCGAAGCAATGGCGGCCTTCCATGACCTGGATGACGCCCCGCTCGACCAGATGGTGCGGGTTCATCGACTGGATCGGCTGCCCCTCGAAATCGATCGTGCCTTTCGTCACCTCGCCGCGTTCGGACTTCAGCAGGTTCGAGATGGCTTTCAGTGTGGTGGTCTTGCCGGCGCCGTTACCGCCGAGCAGGGCGACGATACCGCCGCGCGGCACTTCCAGCGAAACGCCTTTCAAGACCAGAATGACGTGGTCGTAGATGACCTCGATGTTATTGACGCGGAGTATCGGCTGTTCCGCCCCGGTATCCTGTTCGACCGCTGTCACTTGCATTTCCTCCGGATGGAGGGTGACGGCGCCCCGGGCGCCGTCACCGCTTTTGTCGTTAGCCGCAGGTGCGCGGCGTGATCTTGTTTTCTGCCGCGAATGCCGTGGAATCCTCTTCCACGAGCTCGTTCACCAGATCACGCATCGGCTCGATCCAGTCAGACACGATGGTCCATTTTCCAGAATCGGGATCCCACTGCTGGATGGCGATCTTGCCGTTACCTTCATGGTTCTCGCAGCTGATGTTGACCGGAGGCATGAAGTCCTTGAGACCAAGCCGCTCGAAATCGGCATCGCCAAGCTGGATGGCTTCAAAGCCGTCCCGGACCTGCTCGCCCCGAACATCCTTAGTGCCGTGGATCTTGATGGCGTTCCGAATGGCTTCGGCCGTCAGCACCGCTTCCAGCAGGCCGCGGTTATAGAGGACTTCGCCGATCCGGGCTTCCTCGCCGGCGCCGTTATTCTTGGCGTAGACGTACTTCTTGATGTCGTGCAAGGCGGCGAAATCATCGCCCGGTGCGTGCATGGTGCCAGCAAGATATCCCTTTGCCGCGGCACCTGCGGGAGCCACGTCATTTTCTGAACCCGACCACCAGACGCCGATGAACTTGTCCATCGGGAAACGGATGGCGGCGGCTTCCTTCAGGGCAACCTGATTCATCACGCCCCAGCCCCACATCAGGAGCCAGTCGGGCTTCGCGCGCCGGACTTGCAGCCAGGTGGCTTTCTGTTCCTGGCCCGGATGATCCACCGGGAGCAATACCAGCTCGAAGTCATGTTCCTTGGCGAGCAGCTCAAGGGTCTTGATCGGCTCTTTGCCATAAGCGGAGTTGTGATAGACGAGGGCGATCTTCTTGCCCTTCAGTTTGTCCAGTCCGCCTTCCTTGTCAGCGATATGCTTGATGAAGACGGTGGCCTGGGACCAGTAGGTGCCGGGCGGATTGAAAATGTACGGGAAGATTTTGCCATTGGCCGCCGAGGTCCGGCCATAGCCGAGAGTCAGAAGCGGAATCTTGTCTTCGGTGGCCTTCGGGATCAGAGCGTAGGTCGCTCCGGTGGAGTGCGGGTTCATCGCAAGAGCGCCGGACTGGCCTTCGTTCTTGGTGTTCTCGTAGCACTCGACAGCCTGCTTGGTGTTATAGGCGGTCTCGCACTCGACGACGTTGACCTTGATGCCCTCAATGCCGCCGTCACGCTCGTTGATCATGTTGAAATAATCGAGGAACCCGTTGGCGACGGGGATGCCGTTCGGAGCATAGGGCCCCGTACGGTAGACGAGGTTTGGAACGGTGTAGGCGTCGTAATCCGCCCTGGCCGTATCCACCATCGCCGTGCCGGCGATGACGCCGGCTGCAGCCATGGACAATGCTAGTCTTGTAAATTTCATGGTTGTTAGCCTCCCTATTGCGAGCCGCATTTCCTGCCGCTCATTAAACGACCGCGTACACGTATTGCTGCGCACGCGGGCGACCGTTTGTTCGCAGCCGCTCCCGTCAGTACGGGAAGGGCCAGAGACGGAGCTTCTCCTTGGCGATTTGCCACATCCGGGCAAGACCATGCGGCTCCTTGATAAGAAAGAAGATGATCAGGCTGCCGACCAGCATGACCTCGATATGCTTGGCGGTGTCGACGACGACACCAAGCCCGTCCACCATCAGAACCTTAAGGCCGACCGGCATCAGCGCCATGAAGGCGGCCCCAAGGAAGGAGCCGAGCACGCTGCCGAGCCCACCGATGATGATGGCGAAGAGGACGAAGAAGGATTGCAGGATGTCGAAGGCTTCCGTCACCTCGACGGTGCCGAGCCAGATATGGAAGATCAGCGCGCCGCCGATACCGACATAGAAAGAAGAAACGGCGAAGGCGAGCAGCTTGGTCTGCAAGGGCCGGATACCGAGAAGTTCGGCGGCAATGTCCATGTCGCGGATCGACATCCAGCTTCGGCCGATGCGCCCGCGCACGAGATTGAGGGCGACCCAGGTAAGGACGGCGACGAAACCGAGCACGAAGAGATATTGCGCGGCCGGTGATGCTTGCGGACCGGTGACGAGGACGCCGAACACCTCCCGCGGGGGAGCCGTGATCTGGCTCATGTCGTAATTGTAGAACCAGGGAACCTTGTTGAACATCCAGACCAGGAAGAACTGGGCGGCAAGGGTGGCAACGGCGAGGTAGAAGCCCTTGATCCGGAGGCTCGGCAGGCCGAACAGCACTCCGACCGCAGCCGTGCAGCCACCTGAAAACAGGATCACGAGGATCAGGTTCATTTCAGGGAAGGCCGTGCACAGCTTGTAGGAGCTGTAGGCGCCGACCGCCATGAAGCCGCCGGTGCCGAGCGAGATCTGGCCGCAATAGCCGACGAGGATGTTGAGGCCGAGTGCGATCATCGCATAGATCAGGAACGGCAGCAGGATGGCCTTCGACCAGTAATCATTGATCGCGAAGGGAATAATCCCGATTGCGACCACCAGAATGATGGCCATCAGGATCTTGTCCTGAAAGATCGGAAAGAGCTGCTGGTCGGCCGCATAGTTCCGTTTGAACTGGCCTGTTTCACGGTACAGCATTGGACTTAAACCCTTTCGATGATCTTGTCGCCGAACAGTCCCTGCGGCCTGAACA
>NZ_CAXBDC010000073.1:0-22489 GCF_963974195.1 uncultured Nisaea sp. | reverse complement strand
CCGCCAGGTCATCTACGAACAAGGCAAAACGTCGAAAAACAGCTTAACCTCCACACATTCATCGAATGAAAATGCCCTGCATATAATGTGCGGGGCGTTTTTGTTTGGAAAATAGCAATGGGTATGAAAAAGCCAGGCTCTCTTTTGAAAAGGCTCGGCTTCCTCGTGGAAAAGCGGATATTTTTCTCTGTTGCTTTCTCAGAGGCTTGTTAGGGATGATCGAAGGCGTGTCCGCATATCGAGATAGGGGTGGCTTAATGGACTTGCTTTTTGCCAGTCGGACTGATCAAGCAGATCGAGCCTCCGCAGGGCTATCTGCTTGAGTGCCTGTTGCGCTGGCAATGATAATTTAGTGCTTAGCTCCTGAACCAGGTTCGCCTCAGAGAGGCGATATAGAAGTTCAAGGCCGAAAGGGCCGACATCGTTTGCGAAAGCGAAAAGCGTATAACGCAAGACTGCTTGGGCGCGCGCATCGGGCTGCAGGTTGAGGATCCATTCCTGATCACGCATGAAGATGGCGTCTGCCCAAGCTGGAGCCGCATCGTCCAGCGTGAGGCTAAACGGCCCGCTGTCAAAGCTGAGCCCTGATGTGCCCGGTCCAGGGCGCTCCAGACGCGCTAGGCGAAAGCCTCTCTGATGCAGGAATGTCGAAATGTCGCCGAAAAGTGGTTGATTCCGATAAAGTTCCAGAAATTCAACCTCGCATCTTATGCCAAGGACATGATTGTGGAGCACATTTTTTCCGCCACGTAGAACGCTGAGAGCAGCGCCCTGGACGTCTAGGCATAAAAAATCGGGATTGCGGCCAAGTTCGAGCGCGCTTTTATCGAGCGTTGTACAATCGACAAAAGCGTCTCTGGTTTTTGTAATATTGATGTTTTTGTAACGGTATGCGCCGTCAGGGTTGTATTCGAAAAATGAACTGAGATCGCCGGAAGAATATATGTGGAGCGGGGTCCTGCCTTCTACATCATTAAGAGCCTGGTTCAGGTTCACGAATGTGACACCGTCTTGCGGACCTTCTTCCAGCTTTACCATTTCCTCATGAGCCTCTGCCTCAGGCTCGAAGCTCACATAGGTAACCTGTATGGGGAAGTTTTCCCAGCTCCGGTGCACGCCATCTCGGCCACCGCCATGGAAGACTGTTACGCATTCATTCATCATTAACCGCCTCTGGTGATTTTTGTAACCTGATGCTTCTTATAGGCAAGCCTTGCTTGAGAGCGTGTCCTTCATAAATTTCTTAATCATTGTGTAGTAAGAGGTTATTTCGCTTCTCTATGATACGTGATCGAAGAAGGTATGAGGCGATACTAATCTGGATGTATAATAGGCTTATGGAAAAAAAGGCTTATTTGTCTTCTTTGGATGCGGGCGAAATTCATAGCGATCGATTTGGGCGGGCGAGCCCAACCGTAAAGTCGATGCGAATGACTGAGGCTGAGTTCAACAAAATATCGGGTCTATCGTGCCAGATAATATCCGGTTCAGCTCGTGAGTTGGAAGGCCTTCAAATTCCTGCCGGAGACAGTCTGGCGCTGATCGATGCTCTAAAAAAGACAAATAGAGTATCGATGACAAAGAAATTTGATGAGTTTGTCGAGCTTGAAAGTCTGGTACTCGATATGCTTCGAGACCGTGGTGCGTTAAATGGCGTGAAAGGTATTGAGTTTCCATTTAACTTACGTGTGACTCATCCATCACCACCGCCAGAATATCTCTCTTTACCTGATGCGACGCATTTGCTTCATTGCGATCCATGGGCCGCGTTCCAGGAGATACAGTCAACTTTTTCTTCTATATCGAGGTCGACAATTCCGCGAGTCAGATCGAATTTTTAGACATAAGCGAAGAAAATCTGGCGGCGTTTGAGAAGCATACGGGCACATATCGGGAAGCGGCTTCTCTGCTCGAGGGACTTAATCCTCTGAAGGTCGAGGCGGAACCGGGGCTGGGATATGTTTTCGATTCATATCATGTGCATCGGACGAGGTGTGGCGCTGACAGTATCAGGATAAGTATTGATTTTCGTGTGCGCCTTGAGGATCCGTACGCGGTTTTGGATGAAACCTGGTTCCTTTCTCGTGTTTATTGGCACCGGTATTGGTATCTCCCTGAGGGGACTGTAAAAAATTTTCGAGAAAGGTGCTTCTTGGAGTTGGAAAAATTAAATGCTCTCGGCCTCGACGAAGCGGTCAAGTTTCGTGAGAAAGCTATCGAGATAATGAAGTAGAGATAAGTAGTGATATTTCATGGAGGGATGATTTTTTATGGTGGGATATTTGGTGAAAATATTATCTAGGTTAGATAAGGTGTAGAAGTAAAAAATATTATGACTTTGTTTTATTATGACGTGAGGGTGTGTAATGGAAAGTGAATTTGACTTATTGAAGATTTACGCTGGGGCGGGGAACTCGCCGGATAGACCATTTAAAATTGCGATGCCAATTACTGCTTTTTCTCTTGGAGATGTGATTAGCGCAATTATCTTAGCTAATCGTATTGCGTCACATTTTAAGTTCTCGCACACGACTTTTCTTATGCGAGAAGATCGGCCTTACAAGCGCAGGTTTCTGGAGTTGTATCATCGGCCGCACAGCGTGGTTGTTGTGAAGCCCGACGAAATGATCCCTTTGAATATGTTCAACCCCCATTTGGCCGGTCGGAAGTATCCACACGATACAATTCATTGGCAGGATCTCATTGTACCTCCGCAGATTTCCTCATGTATGTATTTTTGGGCTTTCCCGACTGGGCGTCTTAGGTTCAAGGAAGAGCATCAGAAGATAGGCAGTGAGAGATTGAAATCTCTGGGTTTGGCGCCTGACAAATGGTTCGTTACCCTTCACTATCGAGAGCCTACATACAGATGGAAAAAAAGTTCTAATATCAGGGACGTTGACCCTGCCGTTTATAATAATGTTATTGATTGGGTTATTGACGAACTTGGTGGGCAGGTTGTGAGATTGGGGCACCCTGAAATGGGAGCTCTACCTGCGCGTCCTGGGTTTGTCGATTTATCTCGTTTTAATGATTCGGAAATGCTGCAAGCTTACGCTGTGAGCCGGTGCGCGTTCTATTTCGGGTCACCCTCTGGGCCTCTTGGTTTTGCCGATGCATTTCAGATACCGGCTTTTATAGGCGATTCTGCAGATTTTTTTGTTGGGTATGACAATCAAATCATACTCACTCATACGATGAAAAATTCTGAAGGTGTGCGTTTGCGAAATGCTGAGTTAATGCGCTCATCCGCCAATACGACTCTTGCCTGTGCCCGTGCGATTGAAAACGACGCCGTTTTTGAGAAATGCACTCCGTCGGAGCTGCGTGCGGGCCTTGATTTTATGATGGCGGAGTTTACGCCTGACGACGGGTGGCGAGAGACGCCCATTGAGGATGAGGCGAATACGAGAGCATTAATATGGCCTCCGCAGCTGGAATTTACACCAAGATTCTTCGACCCTGTAACGCAGATTGCGACGCGCGTTCGTTTGTTCGAGTGAAAATATAAACGGTTGAGAAAAATACACCTGTGACCTTAGCCCAGAGGCTCCTCTGTCTATTGGTTGAGCGAGTGCATCGAGAGAAGTCCCCCTGTCTCTGGTCAACCGGGCAGGGGGGCGAGTGGTAGCCGATTTGAGAAGCTTTTGACTGTGCCGGTTCGATTAACGGATGGCTTTATCCGATTGTAGGAAAGCTCTCTTCGCTTTAATCCTTATTTTCTTTCGGAGAATCGTTTTCAAAGCGGCGTAAACCGGTGTTTATCGGGGGGGCAACAACCACTTGCAATTCCATTTCCCCGTGCTATCCAAGCTGTCTAGGATAAATGGCACGTACGAAAAAAAATCAGCTAGGAGCCCAGTAGTGTACACAAATTATATGCTGAATATTTTCAGTAACTTTAAAAAGGCTGGTCTTCTAGACGATATTGGTAATTTCATAGATATCGGCGCGCAACAGATATGGCGTAACACTGATTATGAAATTGAAAATTTCATTTCTACATTTGGCGGATCCGCATCAAAAGAAGAAATTTCTGAGTGGTTCAAAAAGTTCGGCCCCTTCCCTCCGGCAAGATTTCTTTTTGATAAAATCAATATGCCGTATGACTGCCTTGATTCATCAGCTGAGACGAGATCCTCTGTTAAAGGGTTAAATTTTGATCTGAATTTTGATCAAGCTCCTGATCATATGAGAGAGGTTTTCGATTTTGTTTGTGATATCGGAACGCTTGAGCATGTCTTCAATCAGGAAAACTCATTTAATGTCTGCCATGACCTGACAAAACCCGGCGGCCAGATGTTGCACTATCTGCCGTCTATCGGTTTCTCCGACGCTGCATATTTCCACTGTCTTCCGCGATTGTATGCGGATATAGCAGAGCAGAATGAGTATGAAGAGGATGGAATGTGGTATCATTTCACCCATTCTGATGATCTGGTTGAATGGGATCCGGAGATCCTGAAACACGTTGACCTGACCGCGCTCTCGATGCACAGCATTGATATTGTCGCGCTCTGGCGCCGGACCTCGAAAAACAAATTCAAAAATCCGGTTCTGGATGAAAAGAGCTTCAAGCTGTCCGGATACAAGCGCCACATCATGAACATCCTTTGTGATGCCTTGAAATACGACATGATCAAAGGGATCAAATCTGTCGCTGATCTTGGTGAGCAGCCAGTTTCTACGAAGAAAGCATCTTCCCAGTTCAAGGAATTCATCAGCATGCTAGGGGGGCAGGCTCCGGACACGCCGGTCACCAATTCCGCATCGATGTATGAGGCTGCAGGTGTAAAGCACCGGTCTATTTCTCTTTCTGATATTGCAAGCGATCAGATTGCGAAAGGCGATGAGAAGTATGATTTTGTTACAAACCTTGGTGTTTCGGACAAAATTTTCAATTTTGGGCGTGTCTTCCAGCGCATGCATGAGATCACCGAAGTAGGTGGAACAATGATGCATGTCGTTCCATTTTTCGGGAACGATGACAATTCCTACTATTCGATTATGCCGACTCTGATGGAAGAAATGGCGATTGTGAATGGCTACCGGATACTTGGTGCCTGGCTCTACGTCGATGGTATGGACAGTGCCCTTTTCTGGGACGACAACCACTTCAGGTGGCTGGATCTTAAAATCAGCAATCTTGAGGGCAACGCCTATTACATCGTCCTGTTCAACAAACGGTACGACTCCGAATTCAACATTCCGTTCCAGTTCAAGTACCGTGGATTACGTTCCGAAGAAACATCTCAGCGGTATCACCTGAACCTTAATGGGGAAAATGTGGTCGACTGGCCTCTTCGCAAGGTGGATTCCAGGCGAGAGCTCGTCGGACGTGTGCTCGGTCAATATGCGCAAAGGCCTCTGACGAAGCCCCGGTCTTTGTATAGAAGCCGCTTCTTGTCCATGACTGGAGCCAAGAAGCAGACCAAGGATTTCCTGTGAGTCGAGAATCGCGCTTAATTCTTTTCGCAGAATGCGAACAGGTCGTAACTAGGCTGCGGTCCTATAAATCGATTGCGGGTATTTAAGTCCCCTTTCAAGCTTTCTTGAAAGGGGACTTAGTCATCTCGCTTCTGGCTATTGGATGCGCAATTCGCGCGACTTGACCCGTATTGTCAAGAGGATGCTGGGGCGCCCGGAGGAGGCGACCGCCGGGTGGTCAGCGTGGCTATTGCATATCCTGAATAGTGGTGGATCGTTGGGTGCATGCGCCTTACTTGATCTCTGATCAGCACAAGACCTTGTATAAGTTGTTTATGCATTGGTTGGCGAAGGGGGCTTGATCAGAGTTTTCGTGTTCTGGCAACAACGGCCACCTCTTCGCTCAGACGCGGACGGAAACAGGGGCATAAGTGCCTCGCTGGGGGGCGAACGAGCTAGACCCGTACCCATTCCCCGACCTGCCTGCCGGCAGGTTCGAGAGTGTTCTGTTTTCTTCGTTGCTGAGGAAGGAGCAGGCGTGGCTCGACGAGGTGAATAGAGATGCCGTTCAGGCACTCGGGCGTCAGAGTATCAGGATAAGGAAGCGGTGACCGGTCGACTGTGCGCCGGACACGAATTTCAGCGGCCGGCGCTGATTCGGCCAATCTAGAATGCCAAGGCAAGGAGGGGCCTGGTGATCATTTACGGTCCCCTTGCGCGCACCTCCCGGTTTTTCCCAGAAAGCTGTCCGGAATTTTTTGTGTTTCATGACGATGACTTCCGGGGGGGGGCAGGGGCCACCTCTGTTCACGATTCCTATTAAAAAAACTGCCTTTGAACCGAAAATTATGCCGAAAATCAGACGACGGTCCGGACCCTGTTCAGGAAGTCTCCGACCACCGAGCGTAGAGACTCAGCCTGAACCGACAGCTCGCTCGCGGCGCCATTGACCTCGTGCGCGGTGCGATTGGTCTCCTGCGCGGATGCGGTGACCGCGGTGATGTTTTCCGTCACTTCGGATGTTCCCGCCGAGGCCTGCTCGATATTGCCGGCAATTTCCCGCGTCGCGGCGGATTGTTCTTCCACAGCGGCGGAGACGGCTGCGTTCGCTTCGCTGATCGTGTTCACCTGGGTCGAGATGTCGCGAATACCCGTGATGGTGTGCTTGCTGGCTTCCTCGATGCTCCGGACGAAGCCGTTGATCTCTTCCGTCGCCCCGCTGGTCTGGTTGGCCAGTGCCTTGACCTCGCTCGCAACCACGGCAAAGCCCTTGCCGGCCTCGCCTGCCCGTGCCGCCTCGATGGTGGCGTTGAGGGCGAGGAGGTTGGTTTGCTCGGCGATCTCGCTGATGATCTTGAGAGCGCCGACGATATTGGCCGTGGCCTGCTCCAGGCTGTCGACGCGCTGGGTCACCTGACCGGTGAGCGCGGCGGCATCATTGGCGACGCTGGATGCGTGCGAGACCTGCTGACTGATTTCCGTGATCGAGGAGGACAGCTGCTCCGAGGCGGAGGCAACGGACTGAACATTGACCGAGGCCTCTTCGGCGGCAGCGGCGACGGAGGTTGCCCGCGCGCTGGTATCCTCGGCGATATTCTGCATGCTCTCCGAGGAAGACATCAGTTCTGTCGACGCCGAGGCGACGGTCTCGACGATGCTCTGGACCGTCGCCTCGAAAGCCGAGGTCGCGCCGGAAAATTCCTGCACGCGCGCATCGATCGAGGCGAGGGCGGTATTGACGGATCTGGACGCGGTCAGGAAGTCGCCCTGCATACCGGTCTCGATGATCTTGCGGTAATATTTGTTCTCGCCGACATGGGTCATGCAGGCCGTGGATTCCCGGATATAGGAATCGCAACGGTCAACAAGATCGTTCACCAGATGAAGAAGTTCCGCTGTTTCCGAGTTACCCGAGATCTGGGTGATCCGCTGGTCGAAATCACCTTTCACAAGCTTCTTCAGGATCGGGATGGCGGCTTTGACGTCCTTGGTGCTGGATGATCCGAACATCGACTAAACCCCCAATGCAAACATGAGCTCGTTAAATGACATGTTCTTCGACCGGAGAAGGTCGAGGACCTGTTTTTCGCCGGCGGCCAGGGCGTCTTTCGGGCTGCCCGCGGTGCGTTCGATTTCCAGAAGTTGTGCGTAGAGTGGCTGGATATGCTCGCGGATCACCTGGCTGTTCGGTGCCCGCCTGTTGCTGTGATAGCCGATGATCGACTTGTTCGCTCCCCAGCTCGGGGTGACATGGGCAAAAACCCAGTAATGGTCGCCGTTCTTCGCCCGGTTGTTCACATAGGCGAAGACTTCATCCCCGCCCTTGATGGTGTCCCACAGCAGCTTGAAAACCGTACGCGGCATCTCGGGGTGGCGGATGATGTTGTGCTGGGCGCCGATACATTCGGCGGGCGTATACCCGGCGAACTTGTAGAATGTCCGGTTGGCATACCGGATTTTCCCGGCGATATCCGTCTTGGTCACGATCAATTCGTCCGGAGGCAAGAGCCGCTCGACACCGGTTAGGGGCGCGTTTTTGTTATACATTTTCCACCTGTCATTACAGATACGAGCCGCGACCCCATCGTAGGATTAGCCACGATAACTCGGTGGTTCAAGCTATGAGGTAGTAGATGAGGACATAATGACTACGCATAACGGGAGATGCCTGAAATTGGAAGGCATATGATGCGTATGGATATTTGCAAGCTAGGATATGCTGTTGGGCGGCGATTTATCACGTCCAAAAGTTGTTTGAAATCCTAGCTTGAACATGTTGCCAAGATACCTTGGGAGAGCTCATATGATCCATCCTGATACATCATCAGGCTTTGCAAGGCCTGTGAGGTCAACCGCTAGATCATTATCTTGGCCGGCTATTTTTCTTTCGTATTCGTTAGCGCTCATCCCGTTCTGACCAGCAAGGTTCAACGTTGAGGATGCGATAATGACATCGCCTTCCGCAGCGTTAAAATCGACGATCTGGTCGGTTCCGTCGGTGACGAAGGTATCCGCACCGGCGCCACCATAATAGATGTCAATGCCGGAGCCTCCATAGAACAGATCGTTTCCGATATTGCCAAACAGGATATCGTTGCCCTGACCTCCATAGAGCATATCATCGCCCTGTCCTCCGTAGAGTGTATCGTTGTCTTGTCCTCCAAAGAGAGCATCGTTACCTCGATTTCCGTAGACGACATCTGCAGCCATGTTTCCGTAGGCGAAATCATTGTCCTGGCCGCCGAAAATAGTATCGGCGTCCTGGCCCCCGAACAGGTTGTCGATGCCTTGATTGCCGTAAATGATGTCGTTCCCTGTATTTCCGTACACGAAATCACCGTCGGCCCCTCCGCGGACAAGGTCGTTGCCCTCGTTACCAAACAGCCAGTCGACACCACCGGCGCTCCCGATGGTGTCGTCACCGCCGCCACCGGATAATGTGTCATCATCAGCGCCTAGAGAGATGAATTGGGTAGCGTTGTCGCCGATAACATAGTTGGACCCGCTTCCTCCTGTGATTGTTGCCGATCCTATAATTGATGCAAACTCGATATTGTCGAGTTGTATCAAAGGACTGCCTGTGCTGCTGTTATAAGCCGTCAAGTCGATGAAGAAGACTTCTTCGGTGCCGGCTCCGACATCACCGTTCCCGGAGAGGGAGATGGTGCCGCCCGACGCGCCGACAGATGTCGCTGTTGGCGTGAAAGTAACCACGTCCAGTGTCGTACCTGCGTTTCGGGAATTCGTGAAATTGTCGAGTGCCGCCTCGGTGCCTGCTTGCGCGATTGGGTCGACTATCAGGGTGGTGATCTTCGTCTTTGCAACTGTGTTCGCGAGCTCAGGATTGGAATTGGTAGCGTCATTTTGGGTTTGGACACTGACCCCGCTTGATGTGGAGACTGTTGAAGCTGTTGTCACCGCGGTCGCAGGGCCGGTTGGATCAGCAACCGGGATTGTCGTCTGAGTGGAGGGTTGAGGAACTGGTGTGGGAGTAGAAGGTGCGATTGGTGTTGTGTCCCCGCCGCTACTGCTGCTTCCGCCGCTACTGCTGCTTCCGCCGCCACTGCTGCTTCCACCGCCACTGCTGCTTCCGCCGCTACTGCTGCCTCCGGATGTAATAGTGAGGGTCGTATTGCCACCGCTGTAATTTGTACTGAAGGTTCCTGTCGAGGAGCTGACACCTGAAAGAGTGAGGGTTCCTGTGCCTGTATTTATCGTTGAGCTTGCCGCGGCGCCATTGAGACTGCTCAAATCTGCATTTGTAAATATGATTGAGTCGTTTGTGTCGAAGTCGGTAATGGTATCGCCGTTGAGTTGAGCGCGGGTTCCCTGCACGACGTCGTTGCCGGCGCCGAGTGCGATTGTGTCGTTTCCCGTAGCGCTTGAAATTGTGTCGTTCCCGGCGAGAGCTGAGATTGAAACGGCCGAATTAGAGGCGCTAATGAGATCGTCATCTGCGGTGAAGTGAACGGCACTGATGTTTTCGAAGGTTGTTCCGCCAATCTGGAACCCCGTCACAGACGGACTACTCAGGATCAGGATATTTTCCTGTCCGGCGGTCCCGGTGACTGTGTCGAGTGTAGAGAATTCATTGGCTTTGAGAGCAATGGTGTTTCCACCGGTACTGAATTCAAGCTTTTCGAAAGCCCTTGGGACCAGATGTTCCGGGGTGAAATCGAAGGACCCGGACGCCGTCAGCTTCAGCGTGTCCGTGCCTTCGCCGCCATGATATTTTCCGATGGTAGAAATTGAGATTACATCGTCGCCGGCATGCGCTGAAATTGTGTCGGCGCCGCCGAGACCGGAAATGACATCGTTGCCTGTGCTGCCAATGATACTGTCGGTGCCCGATGTCGCCGAGATGGCGCTGATATTGGACAGGTGCTTTGCCGACAGGTCGATGCTGCCGGTTGTGTCCATCGTTAGTGTGTTGGTTTGTCCGGCATTGCCAGAGAAAGATGTGAAGTTGTTTATCTGCGCTGCCGTAAGGGTGATCTGGTTCCCGCCGGTATTGAATTCGAGGATCTCTAGGTTTGACAGAGTACTTTCAGTGAGGTCGAGCGTTCCCGGTGCGCCGAGGCGCAGGGCATCTGTGCCGTCGCCGCCATCGTAGGTTCCGGAGGAAATCACGGAGATTGTATCGTTGCCTTCGAGGGCAGAAATTACGTCGTTTCCGCCGAGGCCGGAAATCAGATCAGACTCTGCTGTTCCGTTAAGTGTATCAGCGCCGCTTGCACCGGAAACGGCAGCGGGGTCAATCCGGATGGTCGTGCCGACGCCGTCGTAATGAGCTGAAAAAGTGCCGCTGCCAGTCGCACCGGAGACGCCAGTCAGAGTCAATGTTCCGCTGCCGGTGTTGATACTTTCAGAGGCTGTGCTGCCGTTCAAGCTGCTCAGGTCCGATCCGGTCACGACGATCCGGTCGCCGACACCGAAATCGGCTACCGTGTCACCAGCGAGATCGCTTGCGGTACCTTGGAGCATGTCCAACCCGTTTCCGAGTGTGACCGAGTCCGCCCCGCCGCCGCTATTCACTGTGTCGTCGCCCTCACCGAGGGCTAGGACGTCATTCCCGCCCAGTCCGGAAATAACGTCGCCGGCCGCGGAACCGGTGATCGTGTCGCTACCATCAGTTCCGGACACTGCGGTTACGTTAGTCAGGGTCTTGGCCGAGAGATCCACGCTCCCTGCAGCCTTCAGGATCAATGTATTGGAATGCCCTATGTTGCCGCTGAATGTTGTAAAGGAATTGATCTGGTTTGCCGTCATGGTGACGGCCGTGCCAGTGGTGTCGAATTTCAGAACTTCGAAATTGGCGAGTGTGCTAGTCGAAATATCTATCGAGGCGCTGGCATGTTCGAGGAACAGGGTATCCGTTCCATCCCCACCATCGGCATTTATGAAATTCGATCCCCCTTCCGAAGTTATGATGACGTCGTCGCCAGCCTTGGCATCAAGGAAAGCTATCTGGTCAACCCGCAGGGCCGTGATGGTGTCGCTGTCGGCGGATCCATTGAGGACATCAATATCGTTAACGTGGGTCTCACGGAAATCAGTGGATCCTGAACTTGAAAGCGTCACCGAATTCGTGCCACTGCCACCGATAACTTCATTTACCGAAAGCCACCCTGCGCCGGCGATCAGATCGATGTCATTGTCCTGAAAATCGTAGACCCTGATATGGTAAGGGATGCTCTCAAGCGTTGAAAAGTCGTATGTTCCGGAAGCCGCGAATTGGACCGTGTCCGTGCCGTCGATACCTAACAGTGTCGAACCGTTGACCACGTCTGGTGCCGTCAGAATGAAGATATCATCGCCGGATGTGGCGGTCGCGCCGCCATCGACATTGAGACCCGTTGTCGTGTTGAAGCCTGGGGTCGAGAGCGTAATGGTCGCCATATGTCTTGATCTCCGGGGTAGTTTGGAATTGGCAATCGAGAGGTGAGTTCCTCAGCTGCGTTCGGTTTGAGCGTTGGAGCCGATCTGTGCGGGGCGGGGGGAAGAAATTTTCCTTAATGAATTGATATTGTTATCAGAAAGAAAACGTCAGAGGATAATGTCGTAAATCTTTTAGTTTTGATTTTTTGAAGATGTCAGTTTTTGATTGTAATATCAACAATCTGGTTGCCATTAAATTATTAATCATTGGTTGTTGAGTTTTGGTGCGTATTGGAAATTTTCCGACTCGCAGTTTCATAAGTTGAGGAAGACGGGACTCTATAGTTTGGCATTGCGCGGCGCGGCGCCATAGGTGGTTCGAAAAGCACGGGTGAAGGCACTGGAATCCGCATAGCCGCAGCGCAAGGCTATTTCGGCAATGGAGAGATCGCCGTCACGGACCAGGCGCAACGCTTCCGCCATGCGGAGCTGCCGGTAGACGGTCCTTGGTGTGGCGCCGAAGGCGCGGCGGAACCGGCCTTCCAGATCCCGTTGACGGCATCCGGCGGCGCGGGCCAGCTCTGCGATAGAGAGGATGTTTTCCAGATTACCGCGCATCAGCGCCAGTGCGCGCTGAACCCGCCGGTCTCCAGGTGTCTTTCCCTCATGTAGTCTGTCCCCGTCTTCTCCCTGCATGAACAGTCCCGCGATCTCGATGGAGACTGCCGCACCATGCGTCGATGCGATCAGGTGCTGGACCAGTTCAAAGGCGGTCGTGGCGCCGCCGGCGCTCATCCGGTCCCGGTCGACGATCCAGCGTTCCCGGCGGGCCGTTACCTCGGGAAAGCGTTCGGAGAAGCGGTCGAACTCGTCGAAATGAATGGTCGCGCTGTAGCCGTTCAGCAGGCCCGCCTCCGCCAGCAGCCAGCTTCCGGCATCGAGCCCGGCCAGCGTCTCGAACCGGCGCGCGGCCGCCCGGAGTGCGTCGAGGCAGGCGGGTGTGCCGTAGGTCCGGTAAGCATAGCTCGGCAGGATGAACAATGCGTCCCCGCCCGGCACGTCCGACAGCTTGCCGTCGGGCATCAGCTGCATGCCGCTGGATGAGGTGACCGGCTCGCCATCCAGGCTGAGCAGCCGCCAGCGATAGGCCGTGCGGCCGAGGGCGTCGTTCGCGGCCCGCATCGGCTCGACGGTGTTGGCGAGGCAGTAATTGGAAAAACGGTTGAACAGCAGGACCGCGATTTCCTGGGTGCCGTCGCTCTGATTGATCCAAATCGGCATGATAAAGAGCTAAAGCGGCATGATGGTCTCTGTCAACGCATCCTAGGCTGGCGCCGATTGTAAAGACTGCTTTTGGGAGATCGCGATGCCGCTCGACATGAACCGTGAGGTTTTCATCACCTGTGCCGTAACAGGTTCCGGAGGCACGCAGGACCGCAGCCCGCATGTGCCGCGCAGCCCGCAGCAGATCGCCGAGAGCGCGATCGCGGCGGCAAAGGCGGGCGCGGCCGTGGTGCATTGCCATGTACGTGATCCCGAAACCGGCGCACCGGCCCGCGACCTGAAGCTCTATCGGGAAGTTACCGATCGTATTCGCGATGCCGAGGTGGATGTTGTCCTTAACCTGACCTCTGGCATGGGCGGCGATCTGGTGTTCGGCAGCCCGTCCCAGCCGCTGCCGCTGGTCGAGGGCACGGACATGATCGGTGCCGAGGAGCGGGTTGCCCACATCGCCGAGTGTTTGCCGGAGCTTTGCACGCTCGATTGCGGCACGATGAACTTCGCCGAAAAAGACTACGTCATGACCAACACCCCGGGCATGCTCGAGGCGATGGGCTCGATGATGACGAAGCTCGGTGTGAAGCCGGAAATCGAGGCATTCGACACGGGACACCTCTGGCTCGCCAAGAAGCTGGTCGATGACGGTGTGCTGGAAAGCCCGGCCCTTGTGCAACTCTGTATGGGTGTGCCTTGGGGAGCGCCGGACGACCTGAACACACTGATGGCCATGGTCAACAATGTGCCGGCGGACTGGAACTGGTCGGCCTTTGCTCTCGGACGGCACCAGATGCCCTATGTCGCGGCCTCGGTGCTGGCTGGCGGTAATGTCCGGGTCGGGCTTGAAGACAATCTCTGGCTCGCCAAGGGACAGCTCGCGACCAACGCGCAGCTTGTCGAGAAGGCGGTCACCATCATTGAAAATCTCGGCGCGACAGTGATCGGGCCGGACGCCGTTCGCAAGAAACTCGGCCTTGTGAAGCGGGCACCGAAATGAGCGCAACAGTCAAAACAGCCGCGATTATCGGCGGCGGCGTCATTGGTGGCGCCTGGGCGGCCCGCTTCCTGCTGAACGGCTGGGACGTCCGGCTGTTCGATCCGGACGCGGAAGCCGAACGGAAGATGGCGGAGGTGCTGGACAACGCCCGACATGCCCTGCCGATGCTGTATGAGACGGCGCTTCCGGCGGAAGGTACGCTAAGCCATGTCGCGACCATCGCCGAGGCGGTGACGGGTGTCGACTGGATCCAGGAAAGCGTGCCGGAACGGCTTGACCTGAAGCACAAGGTTTTCGCCGAGATCGAGGCGGCTGCCGCGGCCGATACGCCGGTTGGTTCCTCTACTTCCGGCTTCAAGCCTTCCGAACTTAAAGAGGGGGCAAAACATCCGGGCCGGATCTTCGTCGCCCATCCCTTCAATCCTGTCTATCTACTGCCATTGATCGAGGTGGTGCCGGGTGACAGCGCCGATATGGCGGTGATCGAGAAGGCGGAAGGGCTGCTGCGTTCGGTCGGTTGCTACCCGCTGCGGGTCCGGGCCGAGATCGATGCGCATATCGCCGACCGGTTCCTGGAAGCCGTTTGGCGCGAGGCGCTCTGGCTGGTGAAGGACGGGGTTGCGACCACCGAAGAGATCGACAATGCGATCCGCTATGGCTTCGGCCTGCGCTGGGCGCAGATGGGGCTGTTCGAGACCTACCGCATCGCCGGCGGGGAAGCGGGCATGGCCCATTTCATCGCCCAGTTCGGCCCGTGCCTGCAATGGCCCTGGACCAAGCTGATGGACGTGCCGGAGCTGACCGACGATCTGATCAAGCAGATTGCCGACCAGTCAGACGCCCAGTCCGGGGCACTGTCGATCCGTGAGCTGGAAAGGCTGCGAGACAACAACCTTGTCGCTATGATGCGGGCCCTGAAGGGCCAGGGCGCTGCTGTCGGCAAGCTGATTGCCGAGCATGAAGGCACGCTGGCCAAACCGGCGGCTGAAGGTGCGTTTGTGCGTTCCGTGGACCGGATCGTGCCGGTCGACTGGACCGACTATAACGGCCACATGAACGAAAGCCGCTATGGCCAGGTCTTCTCGGACGCGGCCGACGCGATGATGAAGCTGGTCGGCGCCGATGCCGCATATATCGACAGTGGCAAAAGCTATTTCACGGTCGACAGCCGCATCCGCTATCTGAACGAAACCCTCGCCGGTCAACGCATCCATGTCGACAGTCAGGTGCTTGAAGGCAAGGGCAAGAAGTACCGCGTCTTTCACCGGATGAAGAACGAGGCTGGCGAGGAGCTGGCGACGGGCGAGCAGCTCATGATCCATGTGGATCTGACCACCCGCAGTTCTTCCGTGCCGGATGCGTCCGTTCTGGAAAAACTGGAAGCCCTCGCGGCGGCCCACGCCAAACTGCCGCAACCGGACCCTTCGGAGGTGCTCTGATGCATTTCGGGCTGACAGAAGAGCAGGAGATGATCGTCTCCACGGTGCGGGATTTCGTTGAGAACGAGATCTACCCGCATGAGGCAGAGGTCGAGCGCACCGGCGAGGTCCGTCCCGAGCTGGCCGAGGCGATCAAGCAGAAGACCCTCGATCTCGGCTTCTACGCCTCGAACTTTCCCGAGAGCGTCGGCGGCGGCGGGTTGAGCCATCTCGAATTTGCTCTGGTCGAGCGTGAGCTTGGCCGCGGCTCCATGGCGCTGACCCATTTCTTCGGGCGGCCGCAGAATATCCTGATGGCCTGCAAGGGCGACCAGATCGAGCGTTACCTGACCCCGGCAGTCAGGGGCGAGCGGATGGACGCACTGGCCATGACGGAGCCGGGGGCTGGCTCGGACGTGCGCGGTATGACCTGTTCGGCGAAGCGGGACGGCGGCGACTGGGTGCTGAACGGCAGCAAGCATTTCATCTCCGGCGCCGACCATGCGGATTTCATCATCGTCTTCGTGGCGACCGGCGAGGACGACACTCCGCGCGGCCCGAAAAAGCGGATCACCACTTTCCTGGTGGACCGGGGCACGCCGGGCTTCACCATCCGCGACGGCTACAAGTCCGTCAGCCATCGCGGCTACAAGAACATGATCCTCGAATTCGACGATTGCCGTCTGCCGGACTCCCAGGTGCTGGGTGAGGTCGATGGCGGGTTCGAGGTGATGAACGAATGGCTCTACGCCACCCGCATCACGGTCGCCACCATGGCCGTCGGCAGGGCCCGGCGCTGCTTCGACATGGGGCTGGCCTATGCCGCCGAGCGCAAGCAGTTCGGCCAGGCCATCGGCAAGTTCCAGGGCATCAGCTTCCAGCTTGCCGACATGATCACGGAGATCGACGCAGCCGACTGGCTGACCCTGGCCTCCGCCTGGCGGCTCGATCAGGGTCTGCCGGCCAACCGGGAGATTGCCAGCGCCAAGGTCTACGCCTCCGAGATGCTGGCCCGAGTGACGGATGCCACCCTGCAGATCTATGGCGGCATGGGGCTGATGGACGATTTCCCGATCGAGCGGTTCTGGCGGGATGCCAGGGTCGAACGGATCTGGGACGGCACCTCGGAAATCCAGCGTCACATCATCAGCCGGGAACTTCTCCGGCCGCTGGGCGCCTGACGCGGCATGTCATCGGCTCTTGAACGGCTGCTTCGGCCCCGGTCCATCGCGGTGATCGGGGGAGGCGCCTGGTGCGCGAATGTCGTCGCCGAATGCCGCAAGATCGGCTTCGAGGGTGCGCTCTGGCCGATCCATCCGAAACGGCAAGAAATCGCGGGCATTCCGACTTACGCCTCGATTGCCGATCTGCCCGACGCACCGGATGCAACCTTCATCGGCATCAACCGCCATGCCACCGTGGATGCGGTGGCCGAATTGTCGGAAATGGGCGCGGGCGGTGCCGTCTGTTTCGCCAGCGGTTTTCGCGAGGCGGACAGGGAAACCGGTGACGGTGCGGCCCTGCAGGAGCGTCTGCTGGAGGTTGCGGGCGACATGGTCCTGCTCGGCCCGAACTGCTACGGGCTGATCAATTATCTCGACGGCGCGGCCCTCTGGCCGGACCTGCATGGCGGGAGCCCGGTTGAGAGCGGGGTGGCAATCGTCGCCCAGTCGTCCAACATCGCGATCAATCTGACCATGCAGCGGCGCGGCTTGCCGCTGGCCTATGTCGTGACCGTAGGCAATCAGGCGCAGACCGGTTTCGCCGAAGTCGGTATGTGCCTGCTGGATGACCCCCGGGTGACGGCGCTTGGTCTTTATATCGAGGGTGTGGGCGATCTTCGGGCTTTCGAAGCGCTGTCGGAGAAAGCGCGCACACTCGGCAAGCCTATCGTGGCGCTGAAGGTCGGCCGGTCCGAGGAAGCGCGCACAGGAACCGTGTCTCATACGGCTTCCCTCGCGGGCAGTGATGCGGGCGCGTCGGCTCTGCTTGAGCGGCTCGGCATTGCAGAGATCCGAAGTCTTCCGGCCTTGCTGGAGACCCTGAAGCTGCTGCATGTGACGGGCCCTCTGCCGTCGAACCGGATCGCCTCCATGTCCTGCTCCGGCGGTGAGGCGAGCCTGATGGCCGACACCGGTCTGTCGCGTGGCGTGCTCTATCCGCCGTTGGAGGACGCGCAGCGGGCGGATCTTGCCGCGAGCCTCGGGCCTAAAGTGACGCTCGCCAATCCGCTCGATTACCACACCTATATCTGGGGCGACGAAGCCGCCATCGAACGGACTTTTACCGCCATGATGCAGGGCGACAGCCTTGCGCTCGGGATCGTGGTGCTCGATTTTCCGAAGGTGGAACTCGGCGGCGCGGCCGAATGGGATCAGGTGATCCGCGCCGTCCACAAGACGATGGCGAACAGCGGAAAGCCGATGGCGATCCTCGCCTCTCTGCCGGAGAACCTTCCCGAAAGGGTCGCGGAGACACTGTTTGACCTGGGTATCGTGCCCTTCACCGGCATGGATGAGGCTTTGGCCGCGATTGCCGCCGCGGCCTGGCTCGGCGCGGATCGCGTGCCTGCTGAGCCGCTGCTTCTGCCCGGGGTGCCGGGGGCTTTGCGCACGCATGCGGAGCGGGAGGCGAAAGACGCTCTGGCCCGTCATGGTCTTGCCGTGCCGAAGAGTATCGAAGCATCGGATGCGGAAAGTGCTGCAACCGATGCTGGCGAGATTGGTTTTCCCCTGGTGCTGAAAGGCCTCGGGATCGCGCACAAGACCGAGGCGGGCGCTGTCCGCGTTGGACTCGCAAGCGCGGAAGAGGTGCGGGCGGCCGCCGACGCCATGCCGACAGAGAGCTTTCTGGTCGAGCAGATGGTCTTGGGAGCGGTTGCTGAATTGCTGGTCGGCGTGACGCTGGATCCGGCGCATGGTTATGTGCTGACGCTTGCCGCCGGCGGCGTGCAGACGGAAATTTTGAAAGACAGTGCGGCATTGCTGCTGCCTGCGTCGGACACGGAGATAGAGACGGCGCTGGACAGGCTCCGGATCGCGCCGTTGCTGAATGGTTATCGCGGGGCGCCACCCGCCGACAGGGCGGCGATTATCGCTGCCGTGCGGGCCGTGCAGGATTTCGTGGCCGCCCAGGGCGGGCAGGTCAGCGAAGTGGAAATCAACCCGCTGCTCTGTTTGCCCGAAGGGGCAGTTGCAGTGGATGCCCTGATCAGGATGGGAGACGACAATGAGTGAAGGCCCGATCAAGACCCGGCGCGATGGCCATGTGCTTGAAGTCACACTGGACCGGCCGAAGGCGAACGCTATCGACCTCGCGACCAGCCGGATCATGGGAGACACTTTCGCCGCCTTTCGTGACGATCCGGAACTGCGCGTCTGCATCGTCACCGGCGGCGGCGAGAAGTTTTTCTGCCCCGGCTGGGATCTGAAAGCAGCGGCGGCAGGCGATGAAGTCGATGGCGATTACGGTGTTGGCGGTTTTGGCGGTTTGCAGGAACTCCGTGGTCTGAACAAGCCGGTGATCGCGGCGGTGAATGGCATCTGTTGCGGCGGCGGGCTGGAACTTGCGCTCTCCGCCGACATCATCCTCGCCGCCGATCATGCGAGTTTCGCGCTGCCTGAAATCCGCTCGGGCACCGTGGCCGACGCGGCGACGGTGAAGCTGCCGAAGCGCATTCCCTATCACATCGCCATGGAGATGCTGTTCACCGGGCGCTGGATCGAGGTCGAGGAGGCCGCGCGCTGGGGGCTGGTGAACCATGTCTATCCCGGAGCGTCCCTGATGGACGAGGCGCGGAAGCTGGCACAACACCTTGCCGGAGGGCCGCCGCTGGTCTTCGCCGCCATCAAGGAGATTGTCCGCGAGGCCGAGGACATGACGTTCCAGGACGCCATGAACCGGATCACCAAGCGGCAGTTCGAGACGGTCGACAAGCTCTATTCGTCGGAAGATAACCGGGAAGGCTACACCGCCTTCGCCGAGGGACGTGATCCGGCCTGGAAGGGCCGCTGACCGGTGGCGGTAGAGAGGCTGAATTTGCGTTTTTGCCATGCATCCCGGTCCGCTAGCCCTTGCCATTGAGTGGGAGCGGAGAGCACAAGTATATACTTGTGCATCTTTTACAAGTCGGGCTGATTTTAGTATGAAAATTGAAGAATATGAAAAAATTGAATTTATTCGAAAGATAAAAATTGAAGACAAGGTGCTGAAATTTTCGGTGCCAAACCAAATGGCTGACTACCGGGCCCAGACCTTGTTAAGCAAAGAGCCGGAAACAATTTCCTGGCTGAATGAGATGGGGCCGGAAAGTGTGCTCTATGACATTGGTGCGAATGTGGGAGTTTATTCGCTATACGCAGCATTTCTGCGATCTGTCTCTGTGTTTTCTTTTGAGCCGGAATCAGCGAACGGGGCATTGCTGAACCGGAATATCCGTTTGAACAGACTTCACGACAAAATTTCAGCTCTTCCATTCGCATTGAGCGACAGATTGAGTTTGTCCGAACTTGCGCTCGGGATGCAGATGGCGGGGGGATCCCAGCATGTTCTCGACCATGTGGTGTCGCAGCCGGGAGCTGATTTCGGCAAGCAGACGACCGTATCCTGTCCGCTGGACTGGCTGGTGGAAATTCTCTCTCTTCCTTATCCGACCGACATCAAGATTGATGTGGATGGAGCTGAGAAACTGGTTGTTGGCGGCGCGAAAGAAACGCTTCTTCATCCGTCATTGCGAAGTGTTTTGATCGAGATCGATACGCGTATTGCCGGATATGACGGGATTCTCCAGAGTTTCAAGAATGCTGGATTTGATTACGACAAGGACCAAGTTGAGCGGTCAATGCGGAAAGATGGTCCTTTTGCCGGATGCGCGAATTTTATTTTTCGCCGTCAGTAGATCCTAGCTTTGAGTATAGACATTCACGACGATCGAGCGCCGCACATAATCGGGATCGTCGAGGGGAAGAACACCGTGGAATGAGCTATCGGTTCTTGGGAAAAGGACTGCTGTATTGGGGCGATATGGCGCTGCGTCAACCTCGACGAATTGATCAAAATCGAAATGTGAGTCGCCAGTGTCGGTGAAGCCGGCCTCTCTCGGCTCGTAGAACCGCGTCCCGAAATGACTATGGTCAGTATCGACAGGAGCATAGATCAGTAACGTATACAGCTTGTAGCTAACATCCGTATGCGGTCCCAGAGTATATCCGTTCAGATCTTCACACAGCCTTACGTCGACAGTCAGCTGGGATGCCTGCTTCAGTTTAGGTAGTAAGATTTCCGGAAATTTCTTGACGATGGTTTGGGTCATTTCTTTCGAGTTCAGAATTGTGCAAACCATCGACCAGACTTCAGATTCTTGTCTCTCGAACGCTGCAACTTGTTCGCCTGAAAGACGTAAAAGCCGCCGGTCCGGATAGATTTCCTTGGCAAGTTTCAGGGATTCAACATCTTGAAATGAAGGCCATTTTCCTATGAGGGACGCGTAAGTGTCTTCGTCGAAGAAATTTTCTATGATGGAAAATATCGTCGGTTTTTGACGGGTTGCACTTTCTCTCAGATGACTGAAAACGTGCGCGGATGGATCACTATTGGCGACGCTGTCGTTGACGGACATTCTTCCTCACAGTTTGGGCACGACACATTTCAAGCGATATTATCGCATCATGCCTCTGAAGTTACCCTATTGGTAAAAGTCTTAGGATCGTTTCCGGGGGGCAAGTTCAGAAGGACGCGGCTTTATTCGTCCCGCAGCCGGCTCTCGGCGATCTGGCCTGTGGATTCCAGGATCGGATAGGCGACCGAGGTGATGTGGCTGTTGATCCGCTTCAGGTCGCGCAGCACGTCGAGATGCAGGGAGGAGCTGTTCAGCGACTCTGTCTTGCCGTCCCGGATGCGATTGTAGTGCGCTTCGGAATATTTTTGTTCCAGCTCCCGGATATGCACCTTCTGCTCCATCAGGCGCCGGGCCAGCCGTGCATCTCCGGTCATGAAGATGCTGAGCGCGAGCTTGAGGTTCGCCAGCACGTCGCTGTGCAGGGCTTCCAGCTCCTCCAGCCCGTCCTTGGAGAAGACGCTGCCATCCTTCAGTTTCTTGGCCGCCAGCTCCAGCAGGTTCTTGTCGATGATGTCGCCGATATGCTCGAGATTGGTGGTGAAGGTCAGGATCTCGACCACGCGCCGGCTTTCGGCCGGGTCCAGTTCCTGGCGGGACAGCTTGGTGAGGTAGATTTTCACGGCTTCGTGCAGGGAATCGACCACGTCGTCCTCGCGTTCGATCTCCTTGATCTGGTCGAGGGTGCCGTTGCGCAGCACGTCCATGGTCCGGGACAGCATGTATTCGACCGTGTCGCCCATCCGCAGGGTTTCCCGGGCGGCGGCGGACAGCGCCACTGACGGCGTGTCCAGGCTGTCCTCTTCCAGATGCTTCGGTGCAAGGACATCGTCCGGCCCGGCCCGGTCCGGCAGGATGCGGATGACGAGACGCGCGACCCAGTCGACGAGGGGCAGGAAGATGACGGCTACAACCAGATTGAAGCCGGTATGGACGTTGGCAATCAGATGCGCTGAATCGACGGAATAGTCCGAAATATACGGCACCACCCAGGGGATGAACGAGAACAGGGCGATAACCCCTGCCGTGCGCATCAGGAGATTGCCGACAGGCACGCGCCGGGCGGCCGGATCCGAGCCCCAGTTCATCGCCACGGGGGTGATGGCGCTGCCGATATTCGCTCCAAGCACCATCGCGATGGCCAGATGTATCTCCATCACGCCAAGCGAGACCAGCGTCATGATCAGGACGACCACGGTCAGGCTCGAATGGGCGATCCAGGTCAGCAGGGCCGCGAACAGGATAGCCAGCAGCGGCTCGCTCTGGAGCGGGGCCAGAAGGAGCGAGATGGTCGGCCCTTCCCGCAGCGGGACGGATGCCAGCATGACCATCTTGATGGCCAGCAGCATCAGGCCGAGGCCGATGAAGAACCGGGCA
>NZ_CAXBDC010000072.1:0-24044 GCF_963974195.1 uncultured Nisaea sp. | reverse complement strand
CCTCGATCAGCCAGTTCAGTCCGAGATAGAGCAAGCAAACCAGTACCGCGCCACGGGCGATCCCGAAAAGAAAGCCGAGGGACCGGTCGACGGCGCTGAGGCCGCTGCCTTGTAACGCGGCCGCAACATAGTGGGTGACCAGCGACATTACAATGACCGAGACAACGAAAACCGCGATACCAGCCGCCAGATCCGCCATATCGCCCCAGCCCAGCAACTGGCGCACATAGGGTGCGGCGACAGGGTAGAGATAGAGGGCCGCGAAAAACGCGGCGACCCAGGAGCCGATTGACAGCACCTCGCGGAAAAAACCGCGCGCGAAGGCGAGAAGACCGGAAAGCAGAATCACCGCGATGATCGCGATGTCGGTCACATTGATCGGCAGATTATCCATGGCTCACGCCTCTCCCGCCTTGCGGCCGATATTGGTTTCGTCCTGGAACATGGCTACCAGATCATGCAAATGCCTGATCGTGGCAAGAGCGAGGCTGCCATTGCGGGGCGCTTTCTTGTCACCCGACGAACGGCGCGGCTCCGGCAGGATGGCGCGCTCGAAACCGAGCTTGGCGGCTTCTTTCAGACGAGCCTCGGCATGGGAGACGGCGCGGATTTCGGCCGAGAGGCCGATTTCCCCGAACACGACCGAGTTCGACGGCACCGGCTTTCCGGTGAGAGAGGAGAGCAGGGCGGCGGCCACGGCAAGGTCGGCCGCGGGCTCGCCGACCTTGAGGCCACCGGCGACATTGAGGAACACGTCGCTGCCGGCAAGCACGACGCCGCAGCGTGCTTCGAGCACGGCTGTCACCATAGCGAGGCGGCCCGAATCCCAGCCGATCACGGCCCGGCGCGGTGTGCCGTAGGGCGAGGGGGCGACCAGTGCCTGGATCTCTACCAGCAGTGGCCGTGTGCCTTCCATGCCGGCGAAGACGCAGGCGCCGGAGACATTGTCCTGGCGGTCGCCGAGGAACAGGGCGGAGGGGTTGGTGACTTCGGCGAGACCGATTTCGGTCATTTCGAAGACGCCGATCTCGTCGGTCGGGCCGAACCGGTTTTTCACGCCGCGCAGGATACGGAACTGGTGGCCGCGTTCGCCCTCGAAATAGAGCACCGTGTCGACCATGTGCTCGAGCACGCGGGGGCCGGCAATGGTGCCTTCCTTGGTCACATGGCCGACCAGCAGCAGCACGATGCCGCGCCGCTTGGCGACGCGGATAAGCTCCTGCGCCGAGGCACGAACCTGGGAGACTGTCCCGGGGGCACTGTCGATGGCGTCCACATACATGGTCTGGATCGAGTCGATCACCAGGACGTCGGGTGCATCCTCGCCGTCCATCGTGGTGACGATGTCTCGCACGCTGGTGGCGGCGGCGAGTTGCACGGGGGCTTCGGCAACGCCAAGACGCTGGGCGCGCATCCGCACCTGATCCAGCGCTTCTTCACCGGACACATAGGCGCAGCGGGAGTTTTCGGAGAGTTTGGCCGTCACCTGCAGCAACAGCGTGGATTTGCCGATGCCGGGATCGCCGCCGATCAGCACGACGGAACCGGGGACCAGCCCGCCACCCGCGACCCGGTCGAACTCGGCGATATTCGTGACCCGGCGTGGCGATTTCTTCGAGCTTCCGGAGAGGCTGACGAAATCGATCTTCCTGCCCTTCGCTCCGCCGAGACCCTTCGGCGCGGCTTTCTCGACAACCTCTTCGATCAGGCTGTTCCAGGCGCCGCAGGCGTCGCATTTGCCGGACCATTTCGGCTGTACGCCGCCACATTCCTGACAGACGTAGCGGGCTTGGGTTTTTGCCATCGCGTGTGCTCCGCTCAGGCTTTGCGTGCCACGAGTTCAATCGGGCCGTCTTCGAGGCCGTTGATGAACTGGTGCACATAAGGATTGCCGGAAGTGTCGATCCCGGAAGTCGGGCCCTGCCAGATGATCTTGCCGTCATAGAGCATGGCGATGCGGTCGCCGATCCGGCGGGCGCTGTCCATGTCATGGGTGATGGTGAGCGCGGTGATCTTGAACTCCTGGACGCATTTGACAATCAGCTCGTCGATGATATCGCCCATGATCGGGTCGAGGCCGGTGGTCGGCTCGTCGAAGAAGACCACATCCGGCCGGGTGGCGATGGTGCGGGCAAGGGAGGCGCGCTTGCGCATGCCGACGGAGATTTCTCCTGGATACATCGCCGCGACAGCCTTCTCCAGCCCGACCTGGGCCATGAAGTCGAAGGCGATCTCATGTGCCTGCTTGCGGGGCATGCCCTGTGCTTCAACCAGCCCGAACGCGACATTCTCCAGCACGGTCAGCGAGTCGAAGAGGGCACCGGCCTGAAACAGCAGCCCGAAGCGGTTCATGATGCCGTGCCGTTCGGACGGGGACATTGACAGCACGTCAGTTCCATCGATCTCGACCGTGCCGCCATCCGCATCCATCAGACCGGTAATGGTCTTGATCAGCACGGATTTTCCCGTCCCGGATCCGCCGATCACAACCACGGATTCCGCATCCGCGATATCAAGGTCGAGGCCGCGCAGCACATGGTTGGGACCAAAGGACTTACGGAGATCCCTGATACTGATCTTGGGAGATGATGCCGCGGGTTCGGCCATTGCGATTTCCTGTCGCCTAGCGGGCGAAGAACAGTTCGGTGATGAGATAGTTGGAGATCAATATCAGTATCGAGGCGGAGACGACGGCATTGGTTGTTGCCCGGCCGACGCCCTGGGCACCGCGCCCGGAATGATAGCCGTGATAGCAGCCCATGAGCGCGATCAGGAAACCGAATACAGCGGCCTTTACCAGACCGGAGACCACATCCTGGACTTCCAGAAAATCAAACGTGCTTTTCAGGTAGCTGCCGGCATTGAAGCCGAGCTTGTGGACGCCAACGAGATAACCGCCGAAAACGCCGATGATGTCGCCGATCAGAACCAGGAAAGGAAGGCTGATAATGCCCGCAAGCACGCGCGGCACGACAAGATATTTATATGGGCTGGTCGACAAGGTTGTCAGGGCATCGACCTGCTCGGTCACCCGCATGGTGCCGATTTCCGCCGCCATTGAGGCGCCGATTCGGCCGGCGACCATGAGGCCGGCAAGCACCGGGCCGAGCTCCCGGGTCATGGACAGAACGACCACGGTGGCAATCGCGCTTTCGGCATTGAACCGGGAGAAGCCGGTATAGCTCTGCAACGCCAGGACCATGCCGGAAAACAGGGTGGTCAGCCCGACCACGGGCAAAGAGTAATACCCGATATCCACCAGCTGACGGCCGAGCAGGCGCCAATAGATCGGCGGACGCACGCAATGGCCGAGGATGATCCCCGTGAACACGGACAGCCGACCGGTGGCGGCGAGAAAGCCGAGAAAGGTCCGGCCTATAGCGGCAAGGAAATTCATGCGTGTGAGGTTCCTGTGCGTGAGCCGGGCATTTCGGTTGGCATCATTCAGCTCTCTCCGCTCACCGCATCAATGTAGCGTCGGGTATAACGATGACCAAGGCCTGTCAATATTTCATAGCCGATGGTCCCGGCCGCATCCGCCGCATCGTTCACTGTGTAGTGCGGCCCCAGCAGGTCGACAAACCCGCCGGGGTGAAGATCCGCCGGGTCAACGTCGCTGACATCGACTGCGAGCATGTCCATCGAAACGCGTCCAACGACAGGCAGCCTGAGCTTCCCGAGATAGGCAGCCCCCTGGCTGGAAAGGGCGCGCAGGTATCCGTCCGCATATCCGACAGCAACGGTGGCAATGCGTCCGTCCTTGCGGACCTTGTGCGTCCCGCCATACCCGACCGTGTCGCCGGCTTTCACGTCACGGATCTGGAGTACACGGGCGGACAGCCGGACCACGGGGGCCAGCGGGCTCGGCTCGCCATCCTTCACGCGTCCGCCATAGAGGGCGAAGCCGGGCCGGGCGAGATTGAAGTGATAGTCCGGCCCGAGAAAGATTCCGGCCGAGTTGGCGAGACTGGCCTGCATTCTTTGCTGCAGGTGGGGAAGCGCTTCCCGGAACCGTTTAAGCTGCGCGGCGTTTGACGGATCCGCCGGATCGTCCGCGCTGACGAGATGGGACAGGGCATAAAGCCAGTCAGGCCCATCGAGTATATCCGGCTCTTCGGAAACCCGTTTCATATCGCCGGCGGTCAGGCCGAGCCTGCTCATGCCGGTGTCGATATGCAGCATGGCGGGGAGCGCGCGACCGGCCGTGACGCACATCTGGCGGATCCGGGTGATCTGCCCGAGATCGTTGATCACCGGGATCAGGCCGTATTCCGGGAAAACCTCCTCGGTGCCCTGCAACAGGCCGTTCAGCACGGCGACTCGGGCATCGGGAAGCAGGCCCCTCAGGGCGATGCCTTCATCGACCGTGGCAACGAAAAATGTCCGGCACCCGGCTTCGAACAGGGCCGGCCCAACCCGGTCCATGCCGGTGCCATAGGCATCCGCCTTCACGGCCGCGCCGCATTCGACGCCGCCGAGCCGCTCTTTCAGATCGGTATAGTTCTGTTTGATTGCGCCGAGATCGATCAGGAGTTCCGACGCGGCGCCGGAACCGTTGATCGCCGGAAGGGTGTCGAGCATTAGAAATTGTCCGGGATATGATCGTCAGCGACGAAGTTGGAAAAGCGGGTCGTTGCGCCTTCGAAGTGCAGGGTCACTGTGCCCGTCGGGCCGTGCCTCTGCTTGCCGATGATGACTTCAGCCTTGCCGTAGGACGCTTCGCAGCGCTCTTTCCATTGGTCATGACGATCATGGAATTTCTCATCGGATTCCTCGATGCGCTGCGCCGGCTCGCCCTTTTCCAGATAGTACTGCTCACGGAACACGAACATGACCACGTCCGCATCCTGCTCAATCGAGCCGGACTCACGAAGGTCGGCGAGCACCGGCCGCTTGTCTTCGCGCTGCTCGACCGCGCGGGAGAGCTGGGAGAGAGCGATGACCGGCACTTCCAGTTCCTTGGCAATCGCTTTCAGGCCCTGGGTGATCATGGAAATTTCCTGCACCCGGTTATCTGTGCGCTGCCCGACGGAGGGACGCATCAGCTGCAGGTAATCGACCACGATGAGGGATAGCCCCTGTTGCCGCTTCAGGCGCCGCGCCCTGGCCCGCATGGTGGCAATGCTGATCGCCGGTGTGTCGTCGATATAGAGCGGTGCGCGCTCCAGATGCTGGCTGGCAGCAACCAGCTTCTGGAAATCCTCGGTGGTCAGCTCGCCGCGCCGGATATGCTCCGAGGAAATCTCGGTCTGCTCGGCAAGAATACGGGTGGCGAGCTGTTCGGCCGACATTTCCAGCGAGAAGAAGGCAACAACCTGCCGTTCCAGCTCCGGATCCTTCAGCGATGCGGTCGCCACATGGAACGCGATGTTCGTTGCCAGCGCCGTTTTACCCATGGCGGGTCGTCCGGCGAGGATCAGAAGATCCGACGGGTGCAGACCGCCGAGCTTGGCATCGAGGTCGGTGAGGCCGGAAGACACACCGGCGAGGCCGCCATCACGTTTAAAGGCCTCCTCGGCCATCCGGACCGAGTTGGTGAGAGCCTCCCCGAAATCCTGGAAGCCTCCCTGACTGGAGCCACGTTCGGCAAGGCCGAACAATTTCGATTCCGCTACTTCGATCTGCTCCGTTGCCGGCAGGTCGAGATCGTGCTGATAGGCCTCATTGACGATTTCGCCACCGATGTCGATCAATTCGCGCCGCAGGTAACTGTCATAGATCGCCTGCCCGTAATCATCGGCATTGATGACCGTGACGACGGAGGCGGCAAGACGGACGAGATACTGGGCGCCACCGGCTTCCTGCAGGGACTCGTCCTGATCGAAGAGAGCTTTCAGGGTGACCGGGTTGGCGATCTGGCCTTTTTCGATCAGCCGTCCGCAGGCAGCGAAGATCCGGCCATGCACCGCATCGGCGAAATGTTCGGCGGCAAGATATTCACTGACCCGCTCAAACGCGCGGTTGTTTACAAGGACAGCTCCGAGCAGACCTTGCTCCGCCTCCATATTGTGAGGCGGCTCGCGGTATGCGCTGGTTTGCGGTTCAGCGAGCGGGAGTGATGCAACGGTGGAAACTGGCTCTGAATTTGACATTGCCTACACATACCAAGAAGGGCTGTGGACGTCTTCTGCAATCTTATCCACAAGCTGTGATATATCAAAGACTTATGCTTGTGGATAAAGCAGGATAACGGGGATAAGTGTAACCGGAGCCGTACATTTCAACGGCTTCGGGGTGTGAAAAAGAAAACGGCCACCCGATGGGGCGGCCGTTTCCGGACACGGTATCTGGAGAAGAATCGCGAGGCTCAGGCCTCTTCGGTTTTTTCTTCTTCAGCAGCCTCTTCAGCGACTTCTTCGGTCGCAGCGGGAGCGGCTTCGACTTCATCTTCGTCGTCGAAATCGTTCTCTTCGCTGCCGACGGCGCGGCCGAGAAGTTTCTGCTGTTCCGCTTCATCCGTGCTGCGGGCGATGTTCACGGTGATGTTCACCGTGACTTCCGGGTGCAGCACGACGCGGATTTCCTCGAGGCCGAGGACTTTCAGCGCACGGTCAAGAACGACCTGACGCTTGCTGATGGTGACGCCTTCGGCGGTTGTCGCTTCGGCAATGTCACGGGACGTGACCGAGCCATAAAGCTGACCGCTGTCGCCGGCGGCCCGGATAATCGGAACCACCAGGCCGTCGAGCTTCTTGGCAACCTGTTCGGCTTCGGCCTTACGGTCGAGGTTTTCCGCTTCGAGCTGGGCGCGCTGGCCTTCGAAGTGGGTCAGGTTGCTCTTGTTCGCACGCAGGGCTTTACCCTGGGGCAGCAGAAAGTTGCGGGCAAAACCCGGCTTTACAGTAACGACGTCGCCCATCTGGCCGAGACGTTCGATACGCTCCAGAAGAATGACTTCCATTTCTCTTACTCCTTAAAGGCCGAAGCCGTTGCCGCGTTGCCACGGTGCAGGCCGGTTCCGGCCAGGGTCACGTTCAATTCGAATTCCGTGCGATCCGGCCCTTCAGGTCCGCCCAGTGATCGACCAGCCCTGCGAAAACCAGCAGGATCCAGACGAATTGCAGGACGGGCAGCACAAAGGACAGGATCATCAGCGTATAAGTCACGTGCAGAAGCCAACGTTTGCCATTCAGGGTCGCGGCAAGGGCGTGTATCAGCCCCAGCCCCGAAAGGAAGAATGGCAGACACAGGATTGGCACCGCGTTCCATCCGAGATAACCGAGCGTCCCGTCCGTGACCGCTGCCAGCAAGGCGGCAATCGCGAGCGGGAAGGGCGCCCAGTTCGGCAGACGGATGTCCCGCATGTCGGGCGAAGGCCTGAGGTTGGCGTTGAAACGTGCAAGCACGCCCTGAGCCAACAGACCATTGACGAGGATCATCGCCGCCCATTGTAACCCGGCAACACCGGGAAACACGGCGATGGTCAGTTCCCGGGCAGCGGCAAGCTGTTCCGGAGGCAGGGCCAGTGTTCCTTCGAAGGCCGTTCCCATGGCTGAGAAAAGGGCCTCGACTTCCATCCTGACGATGGCCTCGAGACCTTCCCCCTGTAAGCCTGCGACCACGATAGCTGTCAGCAATCCCGCAGCGGGGAGAGCCGTCAGCCACATGGCCAGCATGCCGGGAGGGAACCATTCGAGGTCCGCATTCTCCTGATTCTCGTCCAGAGGGCGTGCCAGCAATGCCTGCCGTGCAAGCAGAACCGCGGGCAATCCGCAGAAAATCAGAAAAAACAGCGCGGCCAAGCTGTTGGCAGCGAACAGCACAATGGCGCTCCCTGCCAGCGACGCTGCCATCCCCGCACCCCACCCGCGCCCGAGGGCGATGGCGAACAGCGGGAGAGGCGACAGGAACGCAAGCAGAATCGCCCCAAACGATCCGAGGATCGTGGAGAGATACATGAGCGCGCTTGCGATTGCCGCCGCTCCGATGGGTAACCACCTGGACCACATCTTGCCTCGTCAAGCCCGCATCAGCGGGCATCGGCTAATCCCGTTTAGCTGAGCACGTACGGCAGCAGGGCCATGAAGCGGGCGCGCTTGATGGCTCTCGCCAGCTCACGCTGCTTCTTGGCTGACACAGCCGTGATGCGGCTCGGAACGATCTTGCCGCGTTCGGACAGGAAGCGCTGCAGCAGCTTGATGTCCTTGTAGTCGATCTTCGGAGCGCTGGAGCTGGCGAAGGGGCAGGACTTGCGGCGGCGCATGAACGGCTTGCGGACAGCGGCGCGGGAAATTGTAAGAGTGCTCATGGATCAGTCTCCCTGGGCTTCGCTTGAGGCCTGTTCGCGATCACCGCGTTCCGGGCGATCACCACGTTCCGGACGATCACCGCCTGGACGGTCACCACGGTCGAAACGACCGCCGCCGCCCGGACGACCACCACGGCCACCGCGGTCGGTGCGTTCGGTCTTCGCGAGAACGATTGCGGAAGGACCTTCCGGAATTTCTTCCAGGCGCAGGGTGATGTAGCGCAGCACGTCTTCATTGAGACGCATCAGGCGTTCCATCTCCGTGATGGCTTCGGCCGGGGCTTCCATGTGCAGCAGCACATAATGGCCCTTGCGGTTCTTCTTGATCTTGTAGGAGAGGGAGCGCAGACCCCAGAATTCAGTATTCTTGATCTCACCACCCATGTTGGTGATGATTTCGGAGAATTCGGTTGTAAGCTGCTCGGCTTGGGCGGACGAGATGTCCTGGCGTGCGATAAACACGCTCTCATAGAGAGGCATTGGTGCTCCTTACGGATAATCAGAACGTTCCTCATGGAACGCTGCTAAGCCGGCTGCAAACCGGCAAGGAGTTATGTAAAAACCCGCCCCGGCACGAGGTGCCTTAGCGCGGGACCGGCGGAATATACACAAAACCGGCGGGCGTGCAACAGCGCTGTCGGTTCCGCTTGACAGGGCTTTTGCGGGTCGTTCTCTTTGGCGCCGCTAAAAAGCCGGTGCCTGTAGGCACTTCTCTTCACCCATTGCCGGTGAAGAGGCTTTGGAAACGCCGTGAAAGACAAGGATGTCACAGATGACGACGGTTCGCGCATTTACATTTCCGGGACAGGGTTCCCAGATCGTCGGAATGGGCAAGGCGCTTGCCGATGCCTATGGCGAGGCGCGCGCGGTTTTCGAACAGGTTGACGAGGCTCTGGGCGAGTCCCTGTCCCGGCTCATGTTTGAAGGGCCGGAAGAGGAGCTCCTCCTGACACGCAATGCACAGCCCGCCCTGATGGCGGTCAGTCTTGCGGTCGTCCGTGTTCTGGAAGCCGAGAGCGGCAAGGCGATCAGCGACATGGCAAGCTATGTCGCCGGTCACTCGCTTGGCGAATATTCGGCTCTCGCGGCCGCGCGCTCGCTTGATATAGCGGACGCGGCCAAATTGCTGCGGTTGCGTGGTGAAGCCATGCAGTCAGCGGTTCCGGTCGGGGAAGGCGCCATGGCGGCGCTGCTTGGTGTCTCGCTCGACGTGGCGCGCGAGATCGCGGAAGCGGGCCGTGCAGGCGGTGGTGTCTGCGATGTGGCCAATGACAATGCCGACGGGCAGGTGGTGATCAGCGGCGCCAGGGAAGCCGTCGAACGCGCCGTCGCGGCGGCGGCCGAGAAAGGCGCGCGCAAGAGTGTGATGCTGCCCGTCAGTGCTCCGTTCCATTGCGGTCTGATGGCGCCGGCGGCGGACGCGATGGCGGAAGCACTCGCGATCACGGACTTGCGCCAGCCTCTGGTGCCGCTGGTGGCAAACGTGCTGGCGGACAAGCTGGAGGATCCGAGCGAGATCCGCATCCGTCTCGTGGAGCAGGTGACCGGTATGGTGCGCTGGCGCGAGTCGGTGCTGTGGATGGCCTCTCAGGGTGTGACCGATATCGTCGAGATCGGCGCCGGCAAGGTGCTGACCGGCATGGCCAAGCGGATCGACCGTTCTCTCAAGGGCAATGCCGTCGGCACGCCGGAAGAGATCGCGGCCTTTCTCGAAACCCTTTAAGGTCCAATTTTGGCCCGTGCGCGGGTGAGGGAGAATTCATATGTTTCGTCTGGATGGAAAATCCGCCCTGGTAACCGGCGCGAGCGGTGGTATCGGCAATGCCATTGCCAGGGCGCTGCATGCGCAGGGAGCAGAAGTTGTCCTGTCCGGCACTCGTGAGGAGGCGCTGCAGGCGCTGGCAGCGGAGCTGGGCGAGCGGGCGCATGTCGTCACGGCTAATCTCGGCGATGCCGAGTCGGTTGCCGCGCTTGCCAAGTCGGCGGAAGAAATCGCTGACGGCGGTATCGATATTCTGATCAACAATGCGGGTGTGACCCGTGACGGCCTGATGATGCGGATGAAGGATGAAGACTGGGAGGCTGTGCTGAACGTCAACCTGACTTCCGGCTTCCGTCTTTCCCGCGCGCTGATGCGCGGCATGATGAAACGGCGCTGGGGCCGTGTCGTCGGTATCTCTTCCATCGTCGGCTCGACCGGAAATCCGGGCCAGGCCAACTATGCGGCCTCCAAGGCAGGCATGATCGGCTTCACCAAGTCTCTGGCACAGGAAGTGGCAAACCGGGGCATCACCGCGAATGTGGTGGCGCCGGGCTTTATCAAGACGGCGATGACCGATGCCCTGGACGAGGCGCAGCATGAGAAGTTGCTGACCGCCGTGCCCGCCGGACGGCTTGGCACGCCGGAGGATATTGCGGCTTCGGTGGTTTATCTTGCCTCCGAGGAAGCGTCTTATGTGACCGGCGCGACCATCCATGTGAATGGCGGCATGGCAATGCTATAGGTCTCTTGACCCGGCATTGGGAGGGCGATTCGCCTTTTAAATGCGGGGTTCATGAGGCGGCGCCTGGTGTTTCTGATGCTAGGCAAGTAAAAAAAAGTATGGTATCCCGCCGCCGCTTACAGGCGTGTTGCCTAACTGTTTCGGACTCCATGATGAAACACGGGTTTCTTGGGGTATATTAGAGGTCGGTGAACGCAGGCGTTTCGCTGACAAACCGTTGAGCTTAAGATTCGAGGAAAACAAAAATGAGTGACGTCGCCGCTAGCGTGAAGAAGATCGTGGTCGAACATCTCGGCGTTGATGAGGCCAAAGTGGTCGATTCCGCGAGCTTCATCGACGACCTCGGGGCCGACAGCCTCGACACGGTTGAACTTGTCATGGCGTTCGAAGAAGAATTTGGCGTCGAAATTCCGGATGATGCCGCCGAGAAGATCCTGACCGTGAAGGACGCAATTTCCTTCATCGAAGCATCCTCCAAGTAATTGGCTGACGACTGCCCTCGGGCGGAGTTTTCCGCCCGGGGTTACGTTTGTAATCTGGAAAAGTGCAAGGCATGAGACGTGTCGTAATCACCGGCCTCGGTCTGGTTACGCCCCTCGGCGATGGGGTCGAACATAATTGGTCCCGGCTCCTGAACAGTGAGTCCGGTATCAGGGCCATTGATACATTCGATGTTTCCGATCTGCCGGCGAAAGTTGCCGGTATTGTTCAGGAAGGCGAAGGGGGAGGCGGTCTTTTCAATCCGTCCGCCTACATGGAGCCGAAGGAACAGCGCAAGGTCGACCGTTTCATCCTTCTGGGTGTGGCTGCTGCCGATCAGGCGGTGCGCGATTCCGGATGGATGCCGCAGGATGAGGAAAGCCAGGATCGTACCGGCGTTCTCATCGGTTCCGGCATTGGCGGTCTGAGCAGCATCTCCGAGACCGAGGATCTGATCAAGGAGCGCGGTCCGCGCCGTATCAGCCCGTTCTTCATTCCGGCCGCACTGATCAATCTTATTTCCGGCCATGTTTCCATTCGCTTCAGGTTCCGCGGTCCGAATCATGCCGTTGTCACGGCCTGCGCGACCGGCGCCCATGCTATCGGGGATGCCGCGCGCCTGATCATGCTGGATGATGCGGATGTCATGGTCGCTGGCGGCTCCGAAGCGGCTGTTAGCCGGCTCGGCATTGCCGGCTTTGCCGCGGCCCGCGCGCTATCGACCAATTTCAACGACGCTCCCGAAACGGCTTCCCGTCCGTGGGACGAGGGCCGGGACGGCTTCGTCATGGGCGAAGGCGGCGGCTGTGTCGTTCTTGAAGAATACGAGCATGCCAAACGCCGTGGCGCGAAGATCTACGCCGAAGTAACAGGCTATGGCCTTTCCGGTGACGCTAACCACATCACGGCCCCGGCCGCTGATGGCAATGGCGGTTTCCGCGCCATGAAGGCCGCTCTGAAGCGGGCCAATCTGGCGACGGACCAGATCGATTATATCAACGCGCACGGCACCTCCACGCCGCTCGGCGATATGATCGAGCTTGGCGCCGTGAAGCGTCTGATGGGAGACGATCTGGGCGGTGCTTCCATGTCGTCGACCAAATCGGCCATCGGGCATCTGCTCGGCGCTGCCGGTGCGGTGGAAGCCATTTATTCGGTTCTGGCGATCCGCGACAGCATGCTTCCGCCGACGCTTAATCTCGAGAATCCGTCCGAGAATGTCGGGCCGGTGGATCTCGTGCCGCTCAAGGCTAAGGAGCGCAAGATCAAGCACGCGCTTTCCAATTCCTTCGGATTTGGCGGCACCAACGCCTCCCTGATCTTCTCAGCCGTGGATTAACGCAGCATGGGCCGTGCCCTGCTGCGTGCTTTCCTGGGACTGGTCATGCTGGCTATCGCCGGCGCTGTGTGCTGCGCGTGGCTTTACGCGCAGTTCACCAGCCCGGGGCCGTTGCCCGCATCCACTGCCATTGTCATTCCCTCCGGAACGGGCCTTGAAGGCATCGCCTCGACCTTGAAGAGAGCGGGTGCAATCAGGCGCGATTATATCTTTGTTATCGGCGCAAGAGTCTCGCAGCAGGCCCGGAACCTCAAGGCCGGAGAGTATCTGATCCCGGCCGCGTCCAGTCCGCGTCAGGTGATGGATATCCTGGCATCCGGCAAGACCGTGGTGCGCCGGTTGACGATTCCGGAAGGACTGACCGTCGCCGAGGTGATCGGCCGGTTGAATATTGCCGAAGGGCTGACCGGCTCCGGGGGCAAACCGGACGAGGGGACGCTGCTGCCGGAGACCTATCATTTTTCCTACGGCGATTCCCGGGAAGAACTGGTCAAGCGCATGCAGTCCTCCATGTGGGAGGCCGTCACCCGGTTGTGGGGAATGCGGTCTCCGGATCTACCGCTCAAGACACCGGAAGAGGCCGTCATTCTGGCTTCCATCGTGGAGCGGGAAACCGGCATTCCGCAGGAACGCGGTCTGGTCGCGGGGGTGTTCGTCAACCGCTTGAAACGCGGCATGCGTCTGCAGTCCGATCCGACCGTGGCCTATGGTATCGCGCCCGGCGGTCTCGACCGGCCTTTGACGCGCGCCGATCTGAAAGAGCCAACACCGTACAATACCTATGTTATCAAGGGGCTTCCGCCGACTCCGATCGCCAATCCGGGGATTGATGCGATCCGGGCCGTGATGAACCCGGTGGAGACGGATTACATCTATTTCGTCGCCGACGGGTCTGGCGGTCATGCTTTCGCCCGGACACTGGACGACCACAACCGGAATGTCAGGAAGTGGCGGAAAATCCAGAACGGAAACTGAACGGTAAAGTGTAATCGTTGCCTGCTGTATTGTAGCGGCGAAGATGACAGGCATGCGCTCCTTGCCGTTCTGACACCAGCCAATTGCACTTGCCATGAATGGGCTATCGGATCTGAATGGGGCGCCCGCCATGCGGATTCTCCGGCTACAGGGCCAAAGGTTTGCCGATGCAGGTAAATTTCGTTGTTCACATCGTCAGTATGGTTGTCTTCGGCACCGCGATCGCGGCCATGTTGCCGATGCTGGCCGATGTCATCTCGGGCCGGGCGGAATGGGTGGCTTTCGCCGTCTCGGCCGCTGCGATGGGCTTTTTCGGCGGCGCCTGCATTCTGGCTACCCGTGGGGAGCGGTCGAAAGCAATTTCCCTGCGGACCGCGTTTCTGCTGACCGGGCTTTCCTGGTTCGTCCTGCCACTCTTCGCGGCGCTGCCTTTTCTGGATCTTGGCCTCAGTTACGCCGACGCGATCTTCGAGGCGACGTCGGGCATCACCACGACCGGGTCGACGGTGATCCAGGGGCTCGACGATCTGCCGCCGGGGATCCTGCTCTGGCGTTCCATCCTGCAATGGATCGGCGGTGTCGGGATTCTCGTCATGGCCGTTGTCCTGCTGCCGTTCATGCGTATCGGCGGCGCACAGCTTTTCCGGACCGAGAGCTCCGATACGTCCGACAAGGTCGAGCCGCGCTGGTTCATCCTGATGTCGAACATCCTTCTGGTTTACCTGTTTCTGACAATCCTCTGTGCGATCCTCTACTGGCTCCTCGGAATGAACGCATTCGATGCGGTCTGCCATGCGATGGCGACCATCTCGACCGGCGGCTATTCGACCCACGATGCATCGTTCGGCTATTTCGACAGCCGTTCACTGCAATGGGTCGCGACCATATTCATGCTGTCCGGGGCGATCCCGTTCTATGTCTATATCAAGGCCGTGCGCGGGAACGCCCGGGCGTTTATCTCGGACAGTCAGGTCCGTGCGCTCGTCATCTTTCTCGTTGTTGTCAGTGTCGCCATGGCCGGCTGGCTTTCCCGGCATAACCATGTCGATTTCGGCGATGCGCTGACGCTGACCTTCTTCAACATCACCTCGGTCGTCACGACCACCGGGTTCGCCAGTGTGGATTACACGCTGTGGGGAACCGGTGCCGTCGGCGCGTTCCTCATCCTGACTTTTGTCGGGGGCTGTTCCGGCTCGACTTCGGGCGCGATCAAGATCTACCGTTTTCAGGTTCTGACGCAGGTCATCAGTGCCCATATCAAGCGGCTGACCAGCCCGCACCGCGTGGTGCCGACGCATTTCAACGGCCGCCCCCTGCCGGACGATGCGGCGATTTCCGTGCTGGCGTTCCTGACCATGTTTGTCGCCACCATCGCGCTGTGCACATTGGCGCTGACCTTCATGGATCTCGATCTGATCACCGCCTATTCAGCGAGCGTGACGGCGATCACCAATGTCGGTCCCGGCCTCGGTCCGGTGGTCGGTCCCGCCGGAAATTTCAGCAGCCTGCCTGACAGTGCAAAGCTGCTTCTGGCCTTTGCCATGATCCTCGGGCGGCTGGAAATCTTCACCATTCTGGTGATTTTCGATCGCGGGTTCTGGAAAAACTAGGTAAAGCCGAGCGCTTCCGGTTCAGCCCGATTTCGTTGGCAACCGCCCCATCAACCCGTCTATCCAGGATGGCGGCAGGGCCTGCAGCAGGATGACCATGGCATGCATCGGCCAGGGGAAGGCGATCCGGGCTTTGTTTCGTTCCAGGCCGCGCCGGATGATCTCCGCTGCCTTGTCCGCATCCATCAGGAAGGGCATTGGAAAGGTATTTACATCGGTCATGGGCGAGCGGACATAGCCGGGACAGATAACCGAAACTTCAACCCCGCTGCGGGCCGCTGTCGGCCGTAATCCTTCGCCGAAAACCTTCACCGCCGCCTTGCTGCCGCAATAGGCCGGTGCCCCGGGGAAGCCCCGGAAGCCGGCCAGCGAACTGACGATCCCGATCTGCCCCTTGCCGCGTTCCTGCATCAGCGGCAGCGCGGGGAGCACCGTGTTCATCACGCCATCGACATTCACCGCATAAACCCGCCGCACCTGATCCGCCGGCTCCGGCCCGCCATCGCCCGTTCCGGCGGAAATTCCGGCATTGGCGATGACCAGATCAAGTGGCGCGGTTGCATGGGCTTCGGAGATCCAGAGCGCCATCGCGTCCCGGTCGGTGACGTCGATGATCTTTGTGTGGACTTCCGCGCCCCTGGAGGAGGCCGCATCCGCGACACTCTGCAGGCGCGCCGCATTCCTGCCTCCGAGGAACAGAACGGCCCCCGGTGACGCGTAGGTTTCGGCCAGCGCTTTACCGATTCCACCGGAAGCTCCGGTGATGAGAATTGCGCCAGGTGCATGCATCAGACTGCTCCGCGTCTTGTTGCCGTAACAGGGCACGGATATAGTGCGCCTCCTTTCTCTATAGCAAAGATCTGGTGGTGCGAGTGGCGATCAACAGCATGACGGGTTACGCCCGTGTCGAGGGAACCCATGATTCTGGTGACGGCGCTGCGCAATGGCAGTGGAGTTGGGAGGTCAAGTCGGTCAACGGCAAGGGTCTCGATATCCGGTTTCGTCTGCCCGGCGGATTCGACGCGCTGGAGATCCCGGCCCGCAAGCTGATCGGCACGAAGCTTGGCCGTGGCTCGCTTTCGGTCTCTCTGATGCTCTCCCGCCAGACCACGTCGAAGGCGTTGACGGTGAACCGGGAATTGATCGAGCAGATCCTGGAGCTTCAGGGTACGCTTGAAGCCGAGGGCAAGATCTACCCGTCCCCTCCGCGTCTCGACAGCCTGCTGTCCGTGCGGGGCATTCTGGAGACGGAGGAAGAGCCGGCGCAGGACCCCGCGCAGAAGGAAGCGCTGATCGCGGCACTCATGGCCGGTCTCGAAACCGTGCTGAAGCCCCTGTCCGACATGCGCGGGGAGGAGGGCGCTCATCTTGCGAACATGCTGACGGCCCATCTCGACACGCTCGCCGGATTATCCAAAGCAGCCAAGGATACGGCCGATCTTCAGCCGGGCCAGCAGCGTGAGCGGATGAAGCAGCAGATCGCCGAGATTCTCGAGCAATCCCCGCCGGTCTCCGAGGAGCGTCTGGGACAGGAGCTGGCATTGCTGGCGACCAAGGCGGACATTCGTGAGGAGGTCGATCGTCTGGATGCCCATGTCGCGGCCTGCCGGGATCTCGTCAATGCCGGCGGCGTGATCGGCCGGAAACTCGATTTCATCTGTCAGGAACTGAACCGGGAGAGCAACACGATCTGCTCCAAGGCGGCGTCCCTTGCGCTCACCAATATCGGCCTCGAGCTGAAATCAACGGTCGAGCAGTTCCGCGAGCAGGTGCAGAACGTCGAATGAGCATGTCCGACGAATTTTACCCCGATATGCAGCGCCGTGGCCTGATGCTGGTGCTGTCTTCCCCGTCCGGTGCCGGCAAGACCTCGATTTCCCGCCGTCTTCTGGAGGTCGAGGACGAGCTCACAATGTCCGTTTCGGCGACCACACGGCCCCGGCGTCCGGGCGAGGTGGACGGCGTCGATTATCACTTCATCGACCAGACCGAATTCCAGTTGATGATCAACCGGGGCGAGTTCCTAGAATACGCCAAGGTCTTCGACAATTACTACGGCACGCCGCGCGGCCCGGTGGATGCGGTTCTGAGTGGCGGCAAGGACGTGCTGTTCGATATCGACTGGCAGGGCACCCAACAGGTCGCCGACGCGGCCCGTGACGATCTGGTCAGCGTCTTCATCCTGCCCCCCTCGACCCATGAGCTGGAACGCCGCCTGATGGGACGCGCGCAGGACAGCGCCGAAGTCGTCGCCCAACGTATGTCCAAAGCGGCGGACGAGATCAGCCATTACCGCGAATACGACTACATCATCGTCAATCGCGATCTCGACGAAAGCGTAGACGCCGTCCGCGCAATCCTCACCGCCGAACGCCTGAAGCGTGACCGTCGGCTTGGGTTGACGGATTTCGTGAAGCTGCTCAGGGAAGGGCGTTAGGTCTTGCTGGACTTGGCGTTTCATCTGTTTGAGTACCGGCAAGGACATGGGTGGGTTGTTCGTGGGCTGGAATGGCCAAGGCCCGGCTCTTCGCCAAGTTGTAAATTACGCCTTCACCTGTTGAAAGCGATCCGATATAAGGCCAATAAGCCAAATCGCACCTGAACACTGTGGATTTTCGATCGATGGGCAAGTATCTCGACGACCTTTGGAACGACCTTGAGCAGACTTGGGATCTCGCCATGAAGGTGAATGATCTTTCCGAGCAAGAGCGCTCTGATGTGTCCGCAGCCTGGGAAACCTATTTCAAGCCGGCTGAACTGGTTGATGCCGCGCGGACGGAAGGTGAGGGCCAGAACCCGCCGACCAAGGTTTTCTGCACGAACATCTATGGTCTGCAATACAACCCGGAAACCAAGTACTGGGTGCCGTTCCGTCACGGCGAGATCGACCTCGCGAAATTTACCGAGGATTGATCCCCAGGCCCGTCTGATTTTTGTCAGCGGGCCTTTTTTGACGATAAATCAATCAACAAGGCGCGTAACTTCATGTTTCGCGTCTACTTATCATGTATGGTATTGATAGTTTTCGAGGCAAAAGCTGCACAATCTACTGTGCGGCTTTGGTTTGGCTATTCGATACCGAGGTGATTCAATGGCAGGGGCGGACCAGCCCGTAACCGTAAACCGGTTGATGCGAGCCTGCTACACGGCCTTGATGTCGGCCGGTGTTTTCAGTTTCGCCGTGAACATGCTGATGCTGACCTTGCCGGTCTTCATGTTCCAGGTGTTTGACCGGGTGCTGGCAAGCCGCAGTGAGGCAACGCTTTACCTGCTGCTCGGCATCGCCGCCTTCACGCTCGGCATTCAGGCAACACTCGATACGATTCGCGCCTACGCCTTTGTCCGGATCAGTGGCTGGATCGACCGCCGGATCGGCCCGATCCTGCTGTCCTCCATCATCACAGATGCCCTCGACCGGAGCAGCCAACCGAACAGCAATCCGCTGCGCTCGCTTGGAACACTCCGCATGTTTCTCACGGGGCCCGGCATGCTCACCATGCTGGATGTGCCCTGGGTGCCGGTCTTCCTCGCCCTGATCATGTGGATTAATCCGCATATGGGACTGGCTGCCATCGGCGGCGCCGCGGTCATGCTGGTGCTCGGCATCATCAACGACCGGATGACGCGGCCGGCGCTCAATGCGGCACAGGAATTTTCCTCCAAGGCCTATTCGGCGGCGGAATCCGCTGTGCGTAACGCGGCCGTGGTCGAAAGCATGGGCATGCGCCGGAACATCATGGGGCGCTGGCACCGGGAAAACGAAAAGGTTCTCACCCTGCAAGGCCGGGCCAGTGATCGGGCCGCCATCCTGAGCGCGATGTCGAAGTCCGCCCGCATGTTGATCCAGATGGTGATCATGACCGTTGCCGTCCTGCAGATCATCGACCCTTCGGTCGATATGACGCCGGGCATGATGATCGCCTGTTCGCTGATTCTCGGCCGGGCGCTGCAGCCGGTCGAGATGGGCATCAGCCAGGCCCGCCAGCTGGTCGATGCGCTGGCGGCGTACAAGACCATCGAGACAGCGCTGGTCAATGCCCAGTCGGGTATGCGCCGGATGGAACTGCCCGCCCCGAAAGGCCATCTGGTTCTGGAGAATGTCGGGTATCAGCCGCGCGGTGCGCCACGGCCGATCCTTCAGCGCATCAGCTTTGAGGTCAAACCGGGTGAGGCGCTCGGCGTCGTCGGCCCGTCCGCTGCCGGTAAATCCTCGCTGGCACGGCTCATCGTTGGCGTGGAAAAGCCGCATGTTGGCCATGTCAGGCTCGACGGTGCCGATATTTTCAATTGGGACACGGATAACCTCGGCAAGCATGTCGGTTACATGCCGCAGGATATCGAGCTGTTCGGCGGATCCGTCGCGGAAAACATCGCGCGTCTTGATGCAGATCCGGACCCGGAACTGGTGATCGATGCGGCGAAACTGGCCGGCTTGCATGAACTGATCCTGCAATTGCCGAATGGCTATGACACGGATATCGGCAATGCCGGAGCGATTCTTTCTGGCGGACAGAGACAGCGTGTCGCTCTGGCGCGCGCACTCTATGGTGGCCCGTCGATCGTGGTTCTGGATGAGCCGAATTCGAACCTGGACTCCAAAGGGGACGAAGCCCTCGCGAATGCGGTCAATGTCCTGAAGGACCGGGGCGCCACGGTTATCATGATCACCCACCGGGTGCAGACCTTGGCGAATATGAACAAGCTGCTGGTCCTGCAGGACGGCATGATGAACAAGTACGGCTCCCGCGATGAGGTGCTGGCCAGCGCAGGCATGGGCGCGGCTCCTTCCGCTCCTGCTGGTGCCTCAGCTCCGGCCGCCAAGCCGGCTGCGAAGAAAGTTTCCGCCCCGCCGCTTGCCCCGGACAACGCCGTGGAGGGGATGCCGGATGTCGAGCGCCGCAGGATGCCAGCGCCGCCACCACCAGCAGGACCCGGGCCTGCCCCGCGCGGTGTGCCCGCATCTGTGAATCTGCCGCCACCGCCACGGGTTCCCGATTTGCCTTCCGCACGGCGAGCACGCTCAGGCAAGACGACGCCGCCAACCCTGCAGCCGGGGACCGGCCACGGTGTTCGCCCGCAGCTCGGTCAGGGCTCGGCGCAAGCGCTTGAAATCCTGGCCGCGCGTCCGGCATCAGGGCCGAATGCGAAGCCAGCGCCGGATGCTTCCGGTGACGATTCCGGGCCAATGGTGCGGCCGCCGAAAATGGAGACGACCGTGCGCCTGCAATCCCCGCCGGCGGGCACTGTTCGTCCGGCGCCGGCGCCGGCAAACACACAGGGACCTGCCCCCAGGAAGCCTGTTGAACAGCCTTCGGTCTCTCGTCCGCTCACACCACCACCGCCGCCGAGCCCCCGTCCGGTCGCGGCACTCAATATCGAGGACATACAGTCCATTTCGGGACGCCCCCGTGCCAAGCAGTAAGCAGACCGGCCCGAGCAATCATGGCCGTTGTCAGGAACCATAAATGTCGAATGCCGAAAACGACCTGAGCGATCCTTTTGGCCTTTCGGACGCGGAGAATCCGAAAGCCTGGCGTCCTGTTGTCTGGATCGGTTTCCTGGTCCTGCTGCTGTTTTTCGGCGGCTTCGGCCTTTGGGCCTCGCTGGCCCCGCTCGGAAGCGGGGCGATCGCGCAGGGTCAGCTGCAGGTTTCGTCGAACCAGAAAACCGTTCAGCATCTGGAAGGCGGGATCATCGAGGCGATCAATGTCCGGGATGGCGACCTGGTGCACGAAGGCGAGGTTCTGATCAAGCTGGACGACACAAGGGCACGGGTCGAATACGAACTGCTCCATAAACAGTTTTTGACCCACCTGGGCAGCAAGGCCCGCCTTGTCGCCGAGCGGGACGATCTGGCGGAGGTCAATTTTCCGGCTGAACTGTTGTCGCAAGCAGCGGATGTCGATGTCGGGGAAGTCATCGCCGGACAAAGGCGCCTGTTCGAGACCCGTATCAGCGCCCGCGACAGCCAGTTCGGGCTGCTTCGCCGCCGTATCCAGAAAACCCGGGAAGAAATCACGGCACTCGGGGCACAGCAGCGGGCGGATGCACGCCAGTATGAGCTGATTCAGGAAGAGATCGCGGATGTCCGGGTGTTGTACGAGAAGGGGCTGGAGCGGAAGCCGCGCCTGTTGTCCCTCGAGCGGACGGCGGTGCAGCTGGAAGGCAGCATCGGAAACCGCAAGGCGCTGATCGCGCGGGCGGAACAGACGATTGCCGAAACCGAGTTCCAGTTGCTGAACACCGAGGAACGGTTCAAGACCGAGGTGGAGACCAATCTGCGTCAGGTGCAGGACCAGATGATCGATCTGAAGGACCGTCTGACAGGCGCGCGGGATGCGCTGGACCGGACCCGTATTCGGGCCCCCCAGGATGGGCGGATCTACGGTCTGCGGTTCCATACGGTTGGCGGCGTTGTCGCTCCGGGAGAGCCGGTGATGGGCATCGTGCCGCAGGACGATACGCTGGTGGTCAAGGCGCGGATTGATCCGACCGATATCGACGTGGTTGAAGTCGGCGCGTTGACCAGTGTGAGGCTGACCTCTTTCAGCCAGCGGACCACGCAGCCGATCGATGGCGAACTGGTCAGTATTTCGGCTGACATCGTGCAACCAGAGCAGGGCGCGCCCTTCTATGAGGCGCGTGTCGTTCTTGATCTGGACAGTCTGGCAAAGCAGCCGGAACTGGAGCTTGTGCAGGGAATGCCGGCAACCGTGATAATCTCGACCGGTGACCAGACGCTGCTTGAATATCTGCTTGCCCCGCTGGTGCGCAGTTTCGAGATGGGATTGAGGGAAAACTGATCCGATGAATGACGTGCCCGATAATCGTTCGTTTCTTCCCTATGGCAGGCAGCTTATCGACGAGGCTGACGAGCAGGCGGTTCTCGACGTTTTGCGCGGTGACTGGCTGACAACCGGCCCGGCGGTGGAGGCCTATGAGACGGCATTCGCCGAACGTGTCGGGGCCAGGCACGCGATTGCCTGCTCCAGCGGAACGGCGGGCCTGCACATGGCCGCGATCGCTCTCGATCTTGATTTTGGTGATATCGTTGTCGTGCCGAGCGTGACCTTCCTGGCTACGGCCAATGCGGCCCGGTATGTGAAGGCGGATGTTCTGTTCGCCGATGTGGACCCTGAAACAGGCGTGATGCGTCTGGAGGATGTGCAGAGAGCCATCGCCGGCATGTCCAAGGGAACGGTGAAAGCGATCTTCCCGGTTCATCTGACAGGACACACGGTCAATCTGGACGAACTTGCCGCGGAATTCCCCGAGCTGGTGCTGATCGAGGATGCCTGCCATGCACTCGGCGCCGAATACGAGACCGACGGCAGCATGGTTCCTGTCGGCTCATGCCCGCATGGCGGCATCACCATGTTCTCGACCCATCCGGTGAAAACCATCGCGACGGGCGAGGGAGGCATGCTGACAACCAACAGCGATCGCTTCGCCGAAACTCTGCGGCGGTCACGAAACCACGGTCTCGTGCGGGAGCCGGAGAGTTTCCTGAACAAGCGGATGGGGTTCGAGGACGGCGTTCCGGCCCCCTGGTATTATGAGATGCACGAGCCCGGCTATAATTACCGGCTCTCCGACATCAATGCCGCCCTCGGCCTCAGCCAGCTGGGTAAGCTCGACGGTTTTGTCTCCAAACGGCGCGCTCTCCGGGCACGCTATCAGGAGCTTCTGGACGCGCTTGGCCCGCATGTGGCGATGCAGAAGGTAGCGCCGGGTTGCAATCCGGCCTGGCATCTCGCCGTGGCCCTGATCGATTTCGCAGCGCTGGGTACGACCCGGACGGCGGTGATGACGGCCCTGAAGGAGCGGGGGATCGGCACTCAGGTGCACTATATCCCGGTACACCGCCAGCCTTATTATGCGAGCCGGTATCAGGCGAAATCCCTGCCCGGCGCGGACGCCTATTACGCCCGTTGTCTCAGCCTGCCGCTATTCCCGGCGATGAGCGAAGGTGACGTTGAGCGGGTGGTTGAGGAACTGACTGAAGTGCTCGGCATATAAGGGGGCGCGAATCTGCCTCTTCCTCATATGCGGGAAACAGGGCAAAATAAAATGATTCGAATGTCTTAGGGGGAGGCTCCGGGCCGCATGAGCTATCAACCATTCTCGTTTGATACCGACCACATCGATCTCAATGGCAAGACGGTGCTGGTTACTGGCGGCACAGGTTCCTTCGGTAAGGAATTTGTCCGAACCGCCCTGGCTTCCTCGGAAATGCGCCGCTGCATCGTGTTCTCACGGGACGAGCAGAAGCATTACGACATGGGGCAGGATTATCCATCGGTTCCGGGCAAGCCGATCCGCTATTTCATTGGCGATGTACGCGACGTGGACCGGCTGGAGCTGGCGATGCGCGGCGTGGACTATGTGGTGCATGCGGCGGCGATGAAGCATGTGCCGGCCGCCGAATACAACCCGTTCGAGTGCGTCCAGACCAACATCTACGGCGCCGAGAATATCGTGAAGGCGGCGCTCCGCACCGGGGTGAAGAAGGTCATCGCATTGTCGACGGACAAGGCGGCGAACCCGATCAATCTTTACGGTGCGACCAAGCTCGCCTCCGACAAGATCTTCGTCGCCGCGAACAATATCTCCGGGGCGGACGGCTGCCGGTTTTCGGTCGTTCGCTATGGTAACGTGATCGGCTCGCGCGGCAGCGTTATTCCCTTCTTCCGCAAGCTGATGAACGAGCAGTCGCCGGATCTGCCGATCACCGACGAGCGCATGACGCGGTTCTGGATCACCCTGCAGCAGGGGGTGAATTTCGTGCTTTCCAGCATGCAGATGATGAAGGGCCGCGAGATTTTCGTGCCCAAGATCCCGAGCATGAAGATTACGGACGTGGCGAAGACCATGGCGCCGGGCCTGCC
>NZ_CAXBDC010000071.1:0-24081 GCF_963974195.1 uncultured Nisaea sp. | reverse complement strand
GCGCCAGACGGCGGAGTTCGTCGAACTCCGCCGTGACCGGGTTAGTACTTTCCAAAGTCACCGGACGTGATCTTGTCTTCCCGCGCGGGGCGGCGCTCTTCCTCCGGGCTTTCTTCGGAATGAGCGGGGGTTTTGCTCGCGGCTTTCTGCTGAACCGGTGCGTCGCCTTCGTTCAGTTTGAAGCGGGAGACGGATTCCTGCAGCTCACGGCCCCGGCCGGCGAGAGCGCCGGAGGTTGCCGCCATCTGCTGTGCCGCCGCCGCGTTCTGCTGGATCACGGTGTTCAGCCGGTGGATGGCGACATTGATCTCGTCCGCGCCGACAGACTGCTCTTCGCTGGCGGCGGTGATGCCCTGGACAAGATCCTTGGTCCGGGTGATTTCCGGCAACAGATCGTTCAGCAGGCGGTTCGTGTTCTCGGCTGCTTCCCGGCCATCGGCGGACGCGTCCTGGATCTCGCTTGCGGCCTGCTTGCTGATTTCCGCCAGGCGTGAGACTTCGGAGGCAACAACCGCGAAGCCGCGCCCGTGTTCACCGGCGCGTGCGGCTTCGACGGAAGCGTTGAGAGCCAGCAGTTCGATCTTCCGGGTGATTTCCTCGACCACCAGGATCTTGTCGGAAATATCCTTCATGGCGGCGGCGGTCTGGGTCATTGCTTCGGCACAGCGCCCGGCTTCACCAGCCATGCGTTCCGATGCTTTTTCCGTCTCTTCCGCGTTCTTCGCGTTCTGACGGATGCCTGCCGTCATTTCTTCCATGGCCGCGGAAGTTTCCTGCACGCTGGAGGCCTGATCGTTCACGCCGTCGGACACCTGCTGTGCGGTCTGGCGAAGCTCGCTGCTGCCGGAGGTGACACCGCCGGATGCAGTTTTGATGGTGCCGAGCATCCCTTGCAGATTCCGCTGCATGGCGTCGATGGCTTTCAGGACCCGGCCGATTTCATCGTTCGAATTGGTGACTGGCACAGGAACGGAGAGGTCGCCCGCGGCAAATCTGTCGACGGTCATGACCGCGGCATTCAGGCGGCGGCGAATGCCGATGGCGAGCGGAATGCCGATGATCAGTGAGAGGCTGACGGCGACGATTGCAGCAATGCTGAGGCTGGTGATCGCTAAATTCTCGGCGGCCTGGATCTCCTCGACCGATCCCTGGGACATGCCATTGACCTTGTTCAGCAGCTCATGCACGCGCGAACTGATGATGACCTGGGTCTCCTCGATCTTGTTCATATGAGAGCTGAGGTGCGACAGTCGGGGAATGCGTCCCCCCGCCGCCTTGATCAAGGACTTGAGCTGAACAATAACAGTGTTGCCGGTCTTCGTTATGTGGTCGTGCGCTTCTTCAATTTCGGCCAGCAGCTTCTGGATTTCTGCGTAGCGGATACCGCGGTCGCCGCCAGCTTCAACAATCGGGGAAAGCAGCAGGTTTACCGAGGAGAGATGTTCGTCGACCGCGGTGCCGTGTGCTACGAACTGCGCAAGATACTCGTCTGCGGCATCGCCGCGTCCCTGTGCGGCAATCGATATGGCGATATGCAGAGCCATTTCCTGTTCGAGCTGGCTTTCGACGATCGAACCAACCAGAACGGAAACCGGTGTGTCGGTCAAAATGATCTGGTCGACCTGACCTTTCACGGCGTTCATCGTCCAGATGGAAAAACCCGCGAATGCGCAAAGGGCGGTGGCCATGAAAATGACCAGCGCCATGAGTTTCGTAGACATATTCAAAGACATTTATGCGGCCCCCTGATGTTCTTCGAATGGCCCCGCGCAGCCCAGGCGTTCTGTCGGGCAAATCCATATGCGGCAATCAGTATAACTTTGTGATTCGGCCTATGCAGCCACATTGTTAATTATTCGTTGATATTTCTTGAGATTTTGTCGGCTTCTGGTTCCGGCCGGGACCGATGAGCCGAAAATGGTCATGTTTTCATCGGCGGGCGCCTTGCCCGTGCACCTCGAAAGGCGCACGGGCCAGGGGCGCGTGGTGCAACAACACCCCGTCGGGGGAAGTGAATTCCCCGCACCGGCATGCGGCCTCTTCAGCAAAAGGTCAATGCGTGGAATTTGGTTACAGTTCGGTTAAAAAACAGGCAATGCCCAATATTGGTGCAAAATTAACAGTTCAATTCGCCTTCTGGTTTTTGAATGACTGGGCGTTCACCTATTTAATGGTTTGATAAATATAGGGTTTACTGAATTTTCCCGCGACCCGGGAGCTGTGGCACAGCGCTTGCTATTTCTTGTGCGGTGCAACAACAACCCTGGACTTGGGAGAACTAAAAATGGGGAAGCTCACAAAGTGGAAAAGCGCCCTTGCGGCAACGGCCTTCGGGCTGGCTGCAACGGCCGGGATGGGGGCGGCGCAGGCTGCGGATACGATCAAGGTCGGTATCCTTCACTCGCTGTCCGGAACCATGGCCATCAGTGAAACCACGCTGAAAGACGCCATGCTGATGCTCATTGACGAGCAGAACAAAAAAGGCGGCCTGCTGGGCAAGAAGCTTGAGCCGGTCGTCGTCGATCCGGCCTCCGACTGGCCGCTTTTCGCGGAGAAGGCCCGCGAGCTTATTTCCAAGGATGGCGTGGCCGTGACTTTCGGCTGCTGGACGTCCGTGTCCCGCAAATCCGTGCTGCCGGTCTTCGAAGAGCTGAATGGCATGCTTTTCTACCCGGTACAGTATGAGGGCGAGGAATCTTCCCGGAACGTCTTCTATACCGGTGCGGCGCCGAACCAGCAGGCAATTCCGGCGGTCGATTATCTGCTCGGCTCCGAAGGTGGCGAAGCGAAGCGCATCGTGCTGCTCGGCACCGACTACGTCTATCCGCGCACGACCAACAAGATCCTGCGTTCCTATCTGAATGCCAAGGGCATCGCCGATGCCGACATCATGGAAAACTACACGCCCTTCGGTCATTCCGACTGGCAGACCATCGTCGCCCAGGTGAAGGAATTCGCCAGCCAGGGCAAGAAAACGGCGGTTGTCTCCACCATCAACGGTGACGCGAACGTGCCGTTCTACAAGGAACTGGCCAACCAGGGCATCAAGGCCGAGGACATTCCGGTCGTCGCCTTCTCCGTCGGTGAAGAAGAACTGGCCGGTCTCGATGCGGGCCCGCTCGTGGGGCATCTGGCCGCGTGGAACTACTTCATGTCGGTCGACACGCCTGAGAACGATGCGTTCATCAAAGCCTGGCACGCCTTCATCAAGGACGAGAAGCGCGTGACCAACGATCCGATGGAAGCTCACTATATCGGCTTCAAGATGTGGGTGCAGGCGGTCGAACAGGCCGGTACCACAGATGTCGATGCGGTGCGTCAGGCGATGTACGGCCAGACCGTCAAGAACCTGACCGGCGGTACGGCGGTGATGAACACCAACCACCACCTCTCCAAGCCGGTGCTAATCGGTGAAATTCTCGAGGACGGCCAGTTCGAAATCGTTTCCGCCACCGATGGTGTGGTGGTCGGCGATGCCTGGTCCGACTTCATCCCGGAAAGCGCCAAGCTGACCGCCGACTGGACCTATCCGTGGGTCTGCGGCAACTGCGAGAAGCCGCGCTTCTAAAACATCACGGACCGGAGCGCGGGATGTCCCGCGCTCCGGAACCGATTGAACTGCGCGCTGGGATGGGAAGGAAAATTGATGTCCATAAGGCAATGGATGCGCGGGGGCGCATTCCGGTTCTTAATGGTTTTCTGGGCACTCGTGGTTCTGCTGCCGCATTCCGGAGCAATGGCTGCTGACGATCTCGGATCGCTCGTCGCCGAACTCGGGACCGCCAGCCTTTCCGAGAAACAGGCCGTCGTGGATCGCATGGTCGCGACCGGCGCGCCGGAAGTGGTGCCTATCCTGGAAGCGCTCGTCGGGCGCGATCTTTATACCCGCAAGAGCGACGACAAGGTGGTCATCGGCCAGAAGGCCAGCGGAGGAAAGCTTCTCCTGACCGACCCGGTGACCGGTGCGGAACTGGAGACCGTCGGCTCGCGCGATGTCACCCGTGTCAAAACGAACAATAGTCTCCGCTCATCCGTCAAAGCCGTCATGGGCACGCTGACGCTGATGAGCCCGGATCCGCAGCGCCGGCTGGAAGCGGCGGACGGTCTGCTGAAGTCGAGCGATCAGGCGATGTTGCCGCTGATCGAGACGGCGCTGGCCAAGGAAGAGGATGCGGCGGTGAAAAACGCGCTGCAACTTGCCAAGGCTTCCATAAAATTACAGTCCGGGAGCGCGGAAGAGCGCTTGGCGGCGGTGCAGTCTCTCGCCGACAGAACCGACCCGGAAAGCCGGGTCATGCTTTCCCGCCTGCTGCTGAAAGACGGCGATGTCTGGCGCGAACCCGATGAAACGGTCCGGACAACCGCGGGAAAAACCCTGGCCTCGATGGAAAGCAGGCTGGAGATGTGGCGCACTGTCGAGCATCTCTATCAGGGCATCAGCCTCGGATCGGTCCTGCTGCTCGCGGCCATGGGGCTGGCCATCACCTTTGGTGTGATGGGCGTCATCAACATGGCGCATGGCGAGATGGTCATGCTCGGCGCCTACACGACCTTTGTCGTTCAGGAGGTGTTCCGTTCCGTGGCGCCGGGATTGTTCGACTGGTCACTTGCGGTGGCATTGCCTGCCGCATTTCTGGTGTCGGCGCTGGTCGGCATCGCCATGGAACGGGGATGTATCCGGTTCCTCTATGGCCGGCCGCTTGAAACCCTGCTGGCTACCTGGGGCATCAGTCTCGTCCTGCAACAGACCGTGCGCTCGATCTTCGGGCCGACCAACAGGGAAGTGGGGGCGCCGGAATGGATGCAGGGCGCCATGGAGTCCGTCGCGGGCATCACGCTGACCTATAACCGGCTCTGGATCATCCTGTTCTCATTCTGTGTGCTCGGCGCCGTCCTTCTGGTGCTGAAGAAAACCGCCTTCGGCCTGCAGATGCGGGCCGTGACACAGAATCGCGAAATGGCGCGGGCCATGGGTATCCCGACCGGCCGGGTCGACGCCATGACCTTCGGGCTCGGCTCCGGCATTGCCGGGATCGCGGGCGTCGCCCTCAGCCAGATCGACAATGTCAGCCCCAATCTTGGCCAAGCCTATATCGTGGACAGCTTCATGGTCGTGGTGTTCGGCGGTGTCGGCAATCTCTGGGGCGCCTTTGCGGGCGCGATGTCGCTCGGCATCGTGAACAAGCTGCTGGAACCCTGGGCGGGGGCGGTGCTGGGCAAGATCCTGGTGCTGGTTGCAATCATCCTCTTTATCCAGAAACGGCCTCGCGGACTCTTCGCGTTGCGCGGCCGTGCCGTGGAGTCCTGAGCCATGTCGCTGTTGCAACGTCTATACGCACCGCAGGCCCAGGAACCCGGGAAGGGACGATTGGCAAGCGCCATCCTGCTCACCGTTCTGGCCGCGATCGCGATCCTCGTGCCGGTCCTCAACCTGACACTCCCGGCGGACTCGGCCCTGCATGTCCCGACTTATCTGGTCAGCCTGCTCGGCAAGTATCTCTGCTTCGCCATGCTGGCGCTCTCGATCGATCTGATCTGGGGCTTCTGCGGCATTCTCAGTCTTGGGCACGGCGCCTTCTTCGCTCTCGGCGGCTATGCCATGGGCATGTACATGATGCGCCAGATCGGCGACCGGGGCGTCTATGGCAATGCCGATCTGCCGGACTTCATGGTGTTCCTGAACTGGAAGGAATTGCCCTGGTACTGGTACGGCTTCGATTTCTTCCCCTTCGCTGTGGTAATGGCGCTGTTCGTGCCGGGATTGCTGGCCTTCGTGTTCGGCTGGCTAACCTTCCGGTCCCGGGTCAGCGGGGTGTACCTCTCGATTATCACCCAGGCCATGACCTATGCGCTGATGCTGGCTTTCTTCCGCAATGACATGGGCTTCGGAGGCAATAACGGCCTGACGGATTTCAAGGATCTGCTGGGCTTCGATCTGCAATCGGACAAGACGCGGGCCGTGCTTCTGGCGGCGACCTGTGTTGCGCTGGCCGGGTGTTATCTGATGTGCCGCAGTATCGTCGCCTCGAAGCTGGGCCGCCTGATTACGGCAATCCGGGACGACGAGGCGCGGGTCCGCTTCCTCGGCTACCGGGTGGAGAATTTCAAGCTCTTCGTCTTCGTGCTCTCGGCCATGATCGCCGGGCTTGCCGGCGCACTCTATGTGCCGCAGGTCGGCATCATCAATCCGGGGGAATTCGCCCCGGCCAACTCAATCGAGGCTGTGATCTGGGTTGCTATCGGCGGTCGCGGCACGCTGTACGGCGCGATTGCCGGCGGCGTGCTGGTCAATTACGCGAAGACCGTGCTGACAGGGGTGATCCCGGAGATCTGGCTATTCGCGCTCGGCGGCATGTTCATCGCCGTCACCCTGTTCTTCCCTAAAGGCCTGGTAGGCAGCCTGCCCGCCGCGATCGATTGGGTGAAGAGGCGGGGCGGCAAACGGAACGAGCCTGCATCCTCTCCCCTTGCTGAGGAGCCCGGTCAATGAGTGTTTCCGGAAGAGCCTCATATTCAGAATCCCAGCTCTATGTTGACGGGGTGACGGTCAGCTTCGATGGCTTCAAGGCGCTGAACAATCTGAGCTTCGTGGTCGAGCCGGGCGAGATGCGGGCGATCATCGGGCCGAACGGCGCCGGCAAGACGACGATGATGGATGTCATCACCGGCAAGACCAAGCCGGACGAGGGACGGGTCATCTTCAAGGGCGATATCGATCTCGGCAAACGGGACGAGGCGGCGGTCGTTGCCCTCGGCATTGGCCGGAAGTTCCAGCGCCCGAGCGTGTTCGAGAACCATTCGGTGTTCGACAATCTGGAACTCGCCATCAAGTCGGACCGCAGCACCTTCGCTTGTCTGTTCGACCGGCTGGACACGGACCGTAAATCGAAGATCGAAGGCACGCTGGAGCGGATCGGCCTCGCGGATGAGCGCAGCCAGATGGCGGGCAAGCTCTCCCACGGTCAGAAGCAATGGCTGGAGATCGGCATGCTGCTGGTGCAGGACCCGGAACTGCTGTTCCTGGATGAGCCGGTGGCCGGCATGACAGACGCGGAAACCGAAGCAACGGTGGAGCTGCTGCGGGACCTTCGCGGCGAGCGTTCCATCGTGGTCGTCGAGCATGACATGGCCTTCGTTCACGCCCTCGGCGTGAAGGTCACGGTTCTGCATGAGGGATCGGTGCTCGCCGAAGGGTCCATGGACCAGGTGCAGAACGATCCGCACGTCATCGAAGTCTATCTGGGGCGCTGAGATGCTGAAAGTTTCGGGACTTCACCTGCACTATGGCGCGAGCCATGCACTGCGCGGCATCGATCTTGTGGCGGAGCGCGGCAAGATCACCTGCGTGCTTGGCCGCAACGGGGTGGGCAAGACCAGCCTGATGCGGGCGGTGACCGGTCTGGAAACCCCGAGTGCGGGCAGTATCCAGTGGGACGATATCGACCTTTTGGCCTTGCCGGTGCACCGGAGGGCTTCCGCCGGTGTCGCTTTTGTGCCCCAGGGCCGGGAAATCTTTCCGCTGCTCACGGTGGAAGAGAATCTGAAGACCGGATTTTCGGCGCTGCCACGCGCGAAGCGCTCGATCCCGGACGAGATTTTCGATCTTTTCCCGGTGCTGAAGAAAATGATGAAGCGGCGCGGCGGCGACCTCTCCGGCGGTCAGCAGCAGCAACTCGCCATTGCCCGCGCCCTGGTACTGCGTCCGAGCCTGCTGGTGCTGGACGAGCCGACGGAAGGCATCCAGCCGTCTATCATCAAGGATATTGAACGCATTATCGCCCTGCTGGCGGCACGCGGAGACATGGCCGTGATTCTGGTTGAGCAATATTTCGAATTCGCCCGGGACCTGGCAGACGACATCGCCGTAATGGATCGTGGAGAAATTGTGCTGGCAGGGGCGAAGACCGCTCTGTCCGAAGACGCTGTGCGCGGCCATTTGACGGTTTGATCGGTTCTCTGCTGCGGCCTTAGTCGGCTGCGTCGATGTCCTGCGTCAGGGAGTTGTCCTGGCCGACTCTCGGCAGGATGACGGTGACGCAGGTGCCCGTGCCAAGTTCGCTGTCGATCATGAAACTGCCGCCGAGAAATTCCGCCAGGGACCGGACGATGGACAGTCCGAGCCCGGTGCCTTCCTTGGCGACATGGGGATGGATGGCGGAGTGGGAGAACGGCTCGGCGATTGTCGGCAGCCGGTCTCTGGAAATCCCCACGCCGTTGTCTTCAACCCGGAAGATAATCTCGTTTCCGTCGGCTTCCGCGATGCAGCGGATGGCTCCGTTTTCGGGCGTGAATTTTACGGCATTGGACAGCAGGTTCAGGAGGATCTGCCGGATCGACCGCTCGTCCGTGATCATCAAGTCCAGTGTCATATCAACAGAGGTCTCGATGGCGATGGACTTGCTTTTTGCCTGCCCCTCCACTTGCGATATGCAATGTGCGAAGACGGCGCCGATACTGACCTCTTCAAGTGCCAGGGCGCGTTTTCCGGCCTCGATGGCGGAGATGTCGAGGATATCGTTCACCAGCTCAAGCATGTGCTGGCCGCTTTCCTGAATGGCGCCGGAATAGTCGGTCAGACGCTCTACCGCCATGTCTCTGGTCTTGGGCATGCCGAGTAGGGAGCTGAAGCCAATGATGGCATTCAGGGGGGTGCGGAACTCATGGCTCATGGTTGCCAGAAATTCCGACTTCGTCCGGTTGGCATGTTCTGCTTTTTGCAGGGCCTCGTTTCGGGCTTCGGCAATAAGCCGTTCGTTGGTGACGTCGGCGCCTGTTCCGCGATAGCCGATATAGGTTCCGGCCTCGTCGTAGAATGGCCTGCCATTGATGCTGACCGTTTTGCGGATGCCGGGCTGGGACTCGATATCGTAGCGGAAATCGCGGAACTGGCGGCGTTGTTCGGTGATGTCGTTAAAGCCCCGCCATTTCGGTGTTTGGGTGTCTTCCGAGGCGGTTTCCGCCAGGGTCCGCCCGTAGATCTCTCCGCTGCGCTTGTTCAGGGTCTTGGTGAAGCTGGCGGAGATGTAGCTGATGCCGCCGTCACGGTCGGTTTCCCAGAACCAGTCCGAAGAAATTTCGGCGAAATCCTGGAAGCGCTTCTGGCTGCGGAACAGCTCGCTTGACGTCAGGTCCCGTACTTCGGAATTACGGGCGATATCATGCATCAGGCGGGCTCCGCTTGCCGCGATGTCCCGGTATTCCAGAAACTCAAAATCATCGGGGTCAGGTAGCGGGCAGTGTTTCGGATCGTCCGCGTTCAGGCGGCGAAAAGCGCCGGCGAGCTGCAGCAGCGGCCGGGTGACGAATCGTTGCGAGATATAAAACAGGATGCCGGCGAGTGAGATTATTCCCGCAGCCACCGCGAAAAGAGCCACGACAAGGCGGTTTGACCAGTCCTTGGATATCCGCCAGGAGGACGCCGTAATATCAAGATATCCGGATGCGGTCCCCGGTCTGGCCGGATCCGTCAGTTCCAGTGTCACGGAATGCCTGATGGGCGGGAAGATCGTTGGATACCAGTTAGTCTCCGGTTTTGGGAGAACGCGCTGCTTGCTGACAAGAATAGTGCCGGCATGGTCCGTCAGCTTGACTGAAATGATGGCTTCGAAATGCAGCAAGCCGTCGGCGATCTGCTCGGCCAGCTCGGTGTCGCGGTTAAGAACGGCGAGCGAGGCGGTCCGTTCAAACGCGTGTGCCGACTTTTCGGTGATTTCGAACAGGTCCGATCTCAGCCCGAAATATTCCAGAAGAGATTCGCTTATACCAATGCTCAACCCCAGAATCGCGGCGACGACAATAACCAGCCGGGCCTGATGGGCACTGACACTTTTCTTGCTGGAAGAGCGGGCGGAGCGCATCGGGTTGGCGTTCATATCTGGATCGGGTGCGAGGGAGGCGGGCACCGGTCAAAGCATGGTGTTAACCTATGGCCGGGAGTGAGAGGCCGTTCTTGCTTCATGCTTTTATCCAGAGTTCTAAACAGATCGCGCTCCTTCTTCCTTACGGTCAGGAAACTGCTGAACATTTTGAGTTTCTACATGATGATCTGAAAATTCAAGATCGAGAGAAATGATTTACCAGCAGAAGGTTAGAGCGATTTGGTGATTTTGGGAAACAGGAATACCCAAACAGCAAAGCCTGCGCCTTCATGTTTCGCCTTATGCGACGATGCTGTAGCCGCCATCGATATAATGGATGCCGCCGGTGACATTCGCCGCTTCACGGCTGGCGAGGAAGGTTGCGAATGCGCCGACATCCTCGATGGTTGCTAATTTGTGGATCGGCGCGCGTGCCGCTGCCTCGTTCATCAGGTCGTCGAAATAGTCGATCCCGGAGGCGGCGCGGGTCTTGAGCGGGCCAGGGGACAAGGCGTGGACGGAGATGCCTTTGGGGCCAAGTTCAGCGGCGGCATAACGGGTTGCTGATTCGAGGGCGGCCTTGACCGGCCCCATGATGTTGTAGTGATCGACCACGCGATCCGCGCCGTAAAATGATACGGTCATGCAGGTTCCGCCATCGGGCATCAATGGTTCCGAACGTCTGATCAGGCGCAGGAAGGAATGCACCGAAATATCCATCGCGGCGGCGAATCCTTCCGCCGAGCAATCGATCACCCGGCCATGCAGATCGTCTTTCGGGCAAAAGGCAATCGAGTGCAACAGGGTGTCCAGGCGGCCCCATTGCGCCTTTATTTCGCTGAACAATGCCTCTGTCTGCTCTTCGTTGCGCACATCGAGCGGCATGACGATATCGGCGCCGAGTTGCTCGGCCAATGGCCGGACATGGGGTTCGGCCTTCTCGTTCAGATAGGTGATAGCGAGTTTTGCGCCCTGGCTTTGCAGCGCTTTTGCACATCCCCAGGCGATGGATTGATCGTTCGCAATGCCGATGATCAGTGCTGTTGTGCCTTCGAGCGAAAACATCAGGTCACCTTGGTTCGTGGGAATGCCTAATTATGCTGCGCTGCACAATCAAGTAAAGTGACGTTATCATTATCGGCTCTGGCTGTATGATGCGGCCTGCTTTCAGGTTGGGAACGGTCATGCTCCAGATTTACACCATCCCGGTCAGTCTCTATTCCGCGAAACTGCGGATTTTGTTGCGGCACAAGGAACTGGTCTGGGAAGAGATCCCGCCGCCGGGCGGGTATGGATCGATGGAATACAGACAGATCGTTCCGGCCGGAAATTTGCCCGCGCTGCGGGACGGGAGCCTGTTGCTCGCCGACTCAGAGGCCATTGCCGAATATCTCGATGAAACACATCCCGAGCCCCCGATGCTTCCGGATACACCGGCCGGAAGGGCAATCGTCCGGGAGCGCTCCCGCTATCATGATACCCGGCTTGAACCGGCCGTCCGGGCGCTGTTTCCATATATGCCGGAACGAAAGCGGGATGGTTTCGAGGCGGGGCGTCACACGGACGTGCTGACGGATCGGCTGGAGGGGCTCGGCCGAGTACTGGAGAACCGAGTGCTGGAGAAGGCGATCCCGTCCGCGCAGCTCACTCTGGGGGATTGCGGGTTTCCGGTGACGCTTTGCTGGCTCGATCTGCTGATCCCGCTGCTCGGCCTTCCGGTCGAGATTCCGGCGGCGGTACTCGAGTATCGTGACGGCCTCTATCGGCATAAGGCGGTTGCCGAGGAGATGGCCGAGTACCGTCCGAAACTCGTAGCGGAGATGAAGCTGTGGGTGGCGGAATAGGGCTCTCTGCCCAAGATTTGAGCAGCATTCGGCGCGCTGCTCCCGGTGCGAGCGGTTCTCGCTGACCTGCTGACTGGAGCCGTCGTGATTCTGTTTTCTAACTATTTGAAAACAAACATCTAAAATTCTCCGGGAGAACAGGGTAGCCTTTGGCACGGCGATTGCGATTGTTCTCGCAAAAAAGGGGAGCTGTATTGAGTTTGGCGCTCGCTCATACCGATGAAGCCGTGCAACTGAACCGCACGACCGGGGCTGCACGCCTTTCCGTGGAAAGACGTGACGGGCGTTCCGTTGCCGCGGAGCTTTATTCAGCACAGCCCCTGCGTGTTCTGATGCCGCGCCCCGGTGTGGGTGAGCCGCTGACCGCTGTTCTGGCGAACCTCTCGGGTGGGATCGTCGGCGGGGATCTTTACGAGACGGATATCAATGTCGGCCCCGGTGCGAGCCTGACCCTGACCGCCCAGGCGGCCGAGAAGGTCTACAAGTCTTCCGGCGCGCAGGCGGAGAATCATCTGACCATGCGCGTTGCCGAAGGGGCCGTGCTTGAGTGGTTGCCGCAGGGTACCATCCTGTTTGACCGGGCACTGTTCCGGCAGCGGGTCCGGTTCGATCTTGCCGCTGACAGCACGCTCTTTGCCGGCTCGATTTCGATCCTTGGCCGGAGCGCCATGGGCGAGAGATTCGCATCCGGGCGCTATCGTGAGCATTGGGATCTGAAGCGGGACGGGCGCCTTGTCTGGGCTGACCGGTTCGAGTTGGCGGACCCGGCCGGTGCCGCCGCTGCATCTTCTGGCCTGCGAAATGTAACCTGCTTCGCGACGGCTTTGTTCGCCCGGCCGGATGCCGCAGACGATCTGGATTGGGCACGGGATGTTCAGGCCGGTGCGGCGGGAGATATCCGTTGCGGTGTCACGGCCATCGATAACAATCTTCTGGCGATGCGATGGCTGGGTGGCGACGCGATGCGGTTGCGCAGCGCGGTTGGCGCTTTCTGGAGCGCGGCGCGGGTGCGCTGGCTCGGGCTGCCGGTCCGGATGCCCGTGATCTGGCGAATTTGATGTGGACGTCTGAGGGGAGGCTGGTGTGAATCTGACACCGAGGGAGAAGGACAAGCTGATGGTCTCGGTCGCGGCCATGGTCGCGCGTGGCCGGCTGGAGCGGGGCGTGAAGCTGAACTATCCGGAAGCGATCGCGCTGATCACCGACTATGTGGTCGAGGGCGCGCGCGATGGCCGTACCGTCGCCGATCTGATGGCGGCTGGCGCCAGTGTCGTGAAACGCTCCGACGTGATGGAGGGGATCGCCGAGATGATCCATGAAGTCCAGGTCGAGGCAACCTTTCCGGACGGGACCAAGCTGGTCACCGTCCATGATCCGATCCGCTAGGAGGGCGCCATGATCCCGGGAGAAATCATTGCAGCCGATGGCGAGATCGTTCTGAACGAAGGCGCTAAGGCCATCACCATCGAGGTGGCGAACACGGGCGACCGGCCGGTGCAGGTCGGCTCGCACTATCATTTTGCTGAAACCAATCCGGGCCTCTCCTTTGACCGGGAGGCGGCGCGCGGTATGCGGCTGGATATCCCCTCCGGCACGGCGGTGCGGTTCGAGCCGGGGCAGACACGGACGGTCGATCTGGTGCCGTTTAAAGGTGACCGGAATGTCTACGGTTTTAATCAGGCGGTGATGGGGCCGCTCGGCGGGGGAGGAGCCTGACATGCCTTACAGGATCTCACGGCAGGACTATGCGGGCATGTTCGGACCGACCGTCGGCGACAAGGTCCGGCTCGCCGATACGGATCTGTTCATCGAAGTCGAGGAGGATCGCACCTTTTATGGCGAGGAAGTGAAGTTCGGCGGCGGCAAGGTGATCCGCGACGGCATGGGGCAAGCCCAGACGACGCGCGCGGACGGGGCTGTCGACACGGTCATCACCAACGCACTGATCCTCGATCACTGGGGCGTGGTGAAAGCCGATATCGGCATCAAGGACGGCCGCATCTTTGCCATTGGCAAGGCCGGTAATCCGGATGTGCAGAGCGGTGTGAACATCATCGTCGGGCCGGGCACGGAAGCCATCGCGGGTGAGGGCAAGATCATCACCGCCGGCGGCATCGACGTACATATCCATTTCATCTGCCCGCAGCAGATCGACGAGGCGCTGAATTCCGGCGTCACCACCATGATGGGCGGCGGCACCGGCCCGGCAACGGGCACCAACGCAACCACCTGCACGCCGGGTCCGTGGCATATCGAGCGGATGTTGCAGGCCGCCGAGTCCTTCCCGATGAATCTCGGCTTTTTTGGCAAGGGCAATGCCAGCCAGCCTGAAGGCCTGCGAGAGCAAGTGCTTGCCGGGGTGTGCGGTCTGAAGCTGCACGAGGATTGGGGCACCACGCCGGCAGCCATCGACACTTGCCTCTCCGTCGCCGACGAGATGGACGTTCAGGTGCTGATCCATACGGATACGCTGAACGAGTCAGGCTTTGTCGAGAACACGGTGGATGCCTTCAAGGGCCGCACCATTCACGCTTTCCATACGGAGGGCGCGGGCGGCGGGCATGCGCCGGACATCATCAAGGTCTGTGGGCTTTCCAACGTGATCCCGTCCTCGACCAACCCGACGCGGCCTTTCACGGTGAATACCATCGACGAGCATCTCGATATGCTGATGGTCTGCCATCACCTGTCGAAAAGCATTCCGGAAGACGTCGCCTTCGCGGAAAGCCGGATCCGGCGGGAAACCATCGCCGCCGAGGATATCCTGCATGACCGGGGCGCCTTCTCGATCATTGCTTCCGACAGCCAGGCCATGGGCCGGGTCGGTGAGGTGCTGATCCGGACATGGCAGACCGCCGACAAGATGAAGAAGCAGTTCGGCGCGCTGCCGCAGGAGAAGGATAATAACGACAATTTCCGGGCCCGGCGCTATATCGCGAAATACACCATCAACCCGGCGATCGCGCAGGGCATCGACATGCATGTCGGGTCCGTCGAAGTCGGCAAGCTTGCCGATCTGGTGATCTGGTCTCCGGCCTTCTTCGGTGTGAAGCCGGATATGGTGCTGAAATGCGGCACCATCGCCACCGCGATCATGGGCGATCCGAATGCGTCCATTCCGACGCCGCAGCCCCAGCATTACCGGCCGATGTTCGGCAGCTTCGGCCGCTCGCTGACGAAAAGCGCTGTCACCTTTGTCAGCGAAGCCGCTTTCGAGGCCAATGTTGGAAACCGTTTCGGATTGCAGAAAGAGACCCTGCCGGTCCGCAACACCCGTGCCGGGATCTCGAAAAAGTCGATGATCCTGAACGACGCCATGCCGGATATCTCGGTCGATCCGGAAACCTACGAGGTCCGGGCCGATGGTGAGTTGCTGACCTGCGAGCCGGCGACGGTGCTGCCGATGGCTCAACGTTACTTCATGTATTGAGGCTCTGATGGCAAACGCGGACTCCGTGGTGAACGACCTTGGCCGGGCGGTGGCGCATGCGCCGTCCGGGCACTGGGATACCGGTGCTGAAATCGACCGGGTGACACTGGCCTTCGATGACCGTCATCGCCGCCGTATCCGGCTGGACACGGATAGCGGGACAACTGTGCTGCTGGATCTGCCCCGTGCCGTGGCTCTTTCTGACGGAGACGGGTTGTCGCTGGAAGCGGGGAGCGGCTGGATACGTGTCGTGGCGGCACCGGAGGCGGTGATGGAAGTGAAGGCGGCTGACCGGCACCATCTGCTGCGGCTTGCCTGGCATATCGGTAACCGGCACTTGCCTGCCCAGATCCTGGAAGACGCGATCCTGCTGCGGCCTGATCATGTGATTGCGGACATGCTGCGCGGGCTCGGCGCCACGGTGACAGATACGGAGCAGCCATTCCAGCCGGAAGGCGGGGCATACGATCACGGTCACGGCCATGACCACGGCCATGATGAGCACAGTCATGAGGCGGGGCATTCCCACCATCACCACCACCATGACTGACGTTTCGGCAACCCGGGCGGCGATGCGTCTGCAATCCTGGCTGTCCCCGTCCTTTCCGGTCGGGGCTTACAGTTATAGCCATGGGGTCGAGGCGGCGATAGAAGCCGGGCTCGTCACGGATGCAGAGACGCTGCGCGGCTGGATTGAAGGTTTGGTGAGGTTCGGCTCCGGGGCCAGCGACGCGATCCTGCTGTCAGAGGCCTGGCGGCATGCCTCGGCCGCCGACGCGGAGGCGCTTGGCGCGCTCTCGGAATTTGCGACGGCGTTAATCCCGACAGCAGAGCTGCGGCTGGAGGCACTTTCTCAGGGGACAGCTTTCGTGAAAACCGTCTCGGCTGCCTGGGGGGATATTAAGCAGATCGCTCTACCGCCCGGCCCGCCACTGCCGGTGGCTTATGGCGCCGTCACGGCTGCGGCCGGTATCCCGCTGGAGCTTGCCGGGCCGCTTTATGTGCAGGCCTTCGTTCATAATATCGTTTCAGCCGCTGTCAGGGCGGTACCGCTTGGACAGACGGATGGACAGCGGGTGATCGCGGCGCTGGAAGCCTGTGTCGATGAGGCCTGGCGTGCGTCGGAAGAATGCGGCATCGGCGATATCGGGACTTCGGCGCTGATGGCGGAATGGAGTTCGATGCAGCATGAGGCCATGGATGGCCGGCTGTTCAGATCGTAAAGGGAGAAGGATATGGCAACGGGACCGCTTCGGGTTGGCATCGGTGGGCCGGTGGGCTCAGGCAAAACGGCACTCTGCGAGATGCTGTGCCGGGAGATGAGCGCGGACACGGACATGTTCGTGATCACCAACGATATCTACACCAAGGAAGACCAGAAGATCCTGACCCGCACCGGTGCGATCGCGGCGGAACGGATCATGGGGGTGGAGACCGGCGGCTGCCCGCATACGGCCATCCGCGAGGACGCTTCCATCAATCTCGCCGCCATCGATACGATGGTATCGTCCTTTCCCGACGCGGAGCTGGCGCTGATAGAATCCGGCGGGGACAATCTGGCAGCGACCTTCAGCCCGGAATTGGCGGATCTGACGATCTATGTGATCGACGTTGCCGCCGGTGAGAAGATTCCGCGCAAGGGTGGGCCGGGCATCACCCGCTCTGATATGCTGGTCATCAACAAGACGGATCTTGCGCCGCTGGTCGGCGCCGATCTCGGGGTGATGGCGGAAGACACCAAGCGTCAGCGCGGCGAACGGCCATTTGTTTTCACCCAGCTGAAGAACGGCGAAGGCATCGCCGAGATCGCGGCTTTCATCCGGGAGAAGGGCGGATTGGCCAGGAAATCGACGGCAGCCTGACCGATGTTCCCTGTTTGTGTTCAAAAAGGGTGATTTTCGGCCTAATTTTTGGCGAGATCCGCGCTATCTAGTTCGATATATAGACCCGCTTTCCGTCCCCATCCGGAAGCGGCTGGTTGCGGTCGAACGGTTCGACGGTATTTCTGACTGGAAAAAGCTATGGCTCGCTTTGGATTGGCGGCGCTCGCCGCATTGGTGCTGCTCCTGATCTGCAATGCTGTTGAAAAGTCCCCAAGGCTCCCCGAGCTGGAGGTCGCGCAGGCATATGGTCCGCGCACGGTTCAACGTATCGAATTTTCGGCTTTCAGCGATCTCAGCAGCCTTGTGCAGGATCTGAACTACACGGAAGAAACCTGGCAGGCCGGGCAGCGCGAGGTCCCACGCCTTCTCATGACCCGCATCCCTGAACGGTTCGCGGAAGTGACCGTCAAGGAAGTCACGGTCGAGGAAAAGAAGAACATGTTCTTCCGAATGGTTCTGCCCGTTCTGCTGACCGCGAACGAGGAGATCGAAGCGGAGCGGGAAAAGCTCATGCAGATCAAGGCGGAGCTGGAGGAGAAGCGTTTTCCGGGAGCCGATAATCTGCGGCAGCTGCGTCGTCTTGCGAAGAAGTACGAGGTTCCTATGGATGGCGACGTGGTTTCTCTGAACCTCGTGATCGAAACGCTTGAGCGCCGGATCGATATCGTGCCGCCCTCGCTCGGTCTGGCGCAGGCGGCATCGGAAAGCGGTTGGGGCACGTCCCGTTTCGCCCAGGAGGGGAACGCCCTTTTCGGACAGTGGACGATCGGCGGCAAGGGTATGGTGCCGGAGGAACAGCGGGCCTCGAAGGGCGATTATAAAGTCGCCATGTTCAAGACGCCGCTTGGCTCGGTCCGCAGTTATATCCGGAACCTGAACACCAACGCGGCCTACAAGGAATTCCGGAAACGCCGGGAAGCGGCCCGGGCAGGCGGGAAGCCGCTTTCCGGCTCCACGCTGGCCCGGACACTGACGAAATACTCGGAACGCGGGGCCGACTATATCGATGACATTCTCAGCATCATCAAGTCGAACCGGCTCTCCATTCTGGACCGGAGCTATCTTGCCGACGGCGATGTGTACGAGCTTTTGCCGGTCTGGCGCAGCGAGGGGTAGAGCCGAAGATCTCGCGGCGGTCCCGTCAGAGATTGTCGAGGCTGTGCTTTGCCAGCAAGGCGACAAGAAGTTTCCCGGCGGCAGCCCGGTGGGCGCGGTGAATTTCCCCGGCGCCTTCCGCATCGCCATTCCGCAGGCATTGCAGCAGGGAGCGGTGATCCTTCGTCGAGCTTGAGGGACTTGGCCGCATGGTCAGTGTCGTCATCCGGGCCCGGTGCACCTGGGCGCGATATCTTTCCGTCGCTTCCACCAGCCGCCGGTTTCCGGAAGCCTCCACAAGCAGGGCATGAAACGCGTCATCCGCTTCGGCCCAGGTGACCAGATCCCCTTCGGCCAGAGCGTCCTCCATTTCCTGGGTCGCCCGTTCCATGGGCTCGATCTCGCTCTCGCTCAGATTGCGTTTTGCCGCGAGCTCTGCCGCAAGCGGTTCCAGCACGGTCAGCAACTGGTAGATCTCCGCCATGTCATCGGTGGAGACAGGCACCACCTGCATGCCCCGGCGCGGGCGGACGATGACCAGCCCCTCTCGCTCAAGCCGGAGCGCCGCCTCACGCACAGGTGTCCGGCTGACCCGGATCTGATCCGCGAGTTCGGTTTCGAGATAGGAGGCGGACGGTTTCAGCCTGCCATCGAGGATCATGCTTTTGATCTCTTTGTAGGCTTTGTTTCCCTGGCTGAGCGGCATCTTGTTCATCACGCGCCAAGGTGTTTCATGACGGCTTCAGAAGTCGCGGCTGTGTCGGCCGAGCCGCCGAGATCGCCGGTCAGGGCCTTGCCTTCGCGAATGACGCGGCTGACGGCATCGTCGATCATCACGGCGCCCTCGGTCAGGGCGGCATCGTCATGCTCGCCGGCGAGCCAGTCCAGCATCAGGGAAGCGGAAAGGAACATGGCCAGCGGGTTGGCGATCCCCTTGCCGGCGATGTCCGGCGCGCTGCCGTGGCACGGCTGGAATACCGCGTTCTCGTCCCCGATATCGGCGGATGGCGCAAGGCCGAGGGATCCCATGATACCGGCGCCGAGGTCGGAAAGAATATCGCCGAACATGTTCTCGGTCACGACAACATCGAACTCCCAGGGTTTCTGCACCATCCACATGGCGAAAGCATCCACATAGGCGCTGTCTGCGGCGATCTCCGGGAAAGCCTTCGCGCGTTCCTCGAAGATCGAACGGAAGAACCAGAAGGAGCGGAACACATTCGCCTTGTCGACGCAGGTCACACGGCCCGGCGTCCCGCGCTTTGCGGCGCGCCGCTGGGCGAGGCGGAAAGCGAAGTCGAACAGTTTCTCGCTGGTCGCCCGGGTAATGCGCAGGGTCTCGGTAGCGTAGCTGTTATCGACAACCTGTCCTTCATGCATGTGGGCGAACAGCCCCTCGGTCGATTCCCGGATCAGGACGAAATCAGTCTCGAAAGCACGCGGATCGGCGAGCGGTGTGGGCTGGCCCGGATAGAGTTTCACAGGACGGACGCCGGCATAGAGGCCGAGGGCGAAGCGCAGGTCGATCTGCGGGGTGATCTCGGTCCCGTCCTGCTTGCGGATGTTCGGCAGACCCATGGCCGATAGCAGAATGGCGTCGGCGTTGCGCGCGGCGTCAATGGAGGCGGCGGGCAGGGATTCGCCTGTTTCCGCATAATGTTGTGCGCCGGCAGGCAAAGTCTCGAATTCCAGCTTGCGGCCGATCCTTTTCGCTACCATATCCAGTACAGAACGCGTCGGGGCCATGATTTCAGGCCCGATCCCGTCCCCGTCGAACAAGGCGATGCGATAGACGCGATTGCTTTTCATTCCGGAAACATCTCACAAGCTGGGAAATAACGTATGCATTGATGTGTACGTTGTCTGCCATTCATGATCCGGGGGCAATATCCAAAAGCGCAGTACAGCGTTCGTGCTTTTGGACTTAATCATTGATGCGCCTCTGATGGTTGAACGAGAGTTCGTTGCATGTTCCCATCATTGACATACGGGATTAGCCGGGGGGCAAACCGATGCAGACTCAGATCAAGCCGTGACGGACGGCCTGCAATATTGCTGGGATGACGCTGGCTCTGCCGGTGAGGTGCGGATCGGCGACGTGCTGCTGGAGACTTATACGGTCGGGCCGCGCCCGGGACAGGCGCCGACCCTTGTGCTGCTTCATGAGGGTCTTGGCTGCGTCGATCTCTGGCGGGATTTTCCACAACAGCTCTTCACCGAAACGGGATGTGGCGTGTTTGCCTATTCCCGCGCGGGCTATGGCCGCTCCGATCCCTGTCCGCTGCCACGGCCGCTCGACTATATGACCCGTGAGGCGGTGTCTGTTCTGCCGGAGGTCCTGGATGCCATCGGCTTTATGGACGGTGTCCTGATCGGCCATAGCGACGGTGCATCGATTGCGGCCATTCACGCGGGTGCCCGGCGCGATCCGCGTGTTCGGGGCGTGGTTCTGATGGCGCCGCATTTCTTCACGGAACCAATGGGGCTTCAGGCCATAGCGGAAGCCCGCACGGCTTATGCCGATGGCGATCTGCGCGCCCGTCTCGGCAAATATCATATGCATGTCGATGCCGCCTTCCGGGGCTGGAACGATGCCTGGCTCGATCCGGGGTTCGAGGAATGGGACATCAGACACTATCTTGACGAGGTCGCCGTGCCGGTCATGTGCCTGCAGGGAGATCACGATCAGTACGGCACCAGGGCGCAGGTTGATGTGGTGGCGCAGCGCGCGCGGGGACCGGTGAGCATCCGGATGATCCCGGATTGCCGGCATTCGCCGCATCTGGAAGCCCCGGAAACAGTACGGGCGGAAATCAAGGCGTTCCTGGCCGGGCTTGCTGGCGGAGTGGCGCTACCGAATACAGGAGACAGTGATGCTTGATGGCTTCAAGACGGAGACGGTCGCGGCCAACGGGACCGAGATATTCGTGCGTTCTGCCGGCGCGGGCGATCCGGTATTGCTGATCCACGGCTTTCCGCAGACCGGCGATTGCTGGCACAAGATCGCTCCGGCTCTGGCGGAACAGTTCACCGTGATCATCCCGGATTTGCGCGGGTATGGCGCCAGCGGGAAGCCCGCGCCGGGTGCGGATCATGCCGCGCACAGCAAGCGGGAGATGGCGCGCGATCTCGTCGCGCTGATGGCAGCTCTCGGGCATGAGCGTTTTGCCGTTGTCGGTCATGACAGGGGCGCGCGGGTCGGCTTCCGGCTCTGCATGGATCATCCGGAACGGGCCACGCGGTTCTGCTCGCTCGACGTCATCCCGACTCTGGACATGTGGGAGAAAATGGATCTGTCGGGGGCGGTCGGCGGTTTCCACTGGTCCTATCTGGCGCAGCCCGCGCCGGTGCCGGAGACCATGATCGGTAAGGACCCGGACTTTTTCTATAGCTACCTGATGCGCAAATGGGCGTCGCCGGGCTTTACATTCGAGCCCGCTGCCATGGAGGCCTATCTGAAAGCAATGCGGAACCCCGCGGCCATCGAGGGAACCTGCGAGGATTATCGTGCCGGTGCCACTATCGATGTGGAGCATGACAGGGCCGACAGGGAGAACGGGCGGAGGCTGTCATGTCCGCTGTTGTTTTTGTTCGGCGCTGTGAGAGGTTTTGGCGGGCCTGGTGGCCCGGCCGATCCGCTGGATACCTGGCGGGAATGGAGCAGCAGTACTGTTGAAGGCGGTCCCGCGCCGTGTGGTCATTTCCTGCCGGAAGAGGCGCCGGACATTGTTCTGAAGCAATTGCTTCCGTTCTTGCTGCGGGCAGACTGATAATGCAATACACGCCGCTTGCCCCGATCAGGCGGCGGCCAGGCGTCCGTCTTTGACTGGGAATAGCGTTTCGTTTTTGGTGTGAGCTGTTTGGAAGCCGTCGTGTCAAACTACTGGGTTTCTTCGCTGGAAGAGATGACGGCTTTCATTGAGGACCCGCGTCTTCTCGATCTGCTGAAGTACTGGTGCGGAAAACGTGCCGGCCGGCTTGCGCCGTCCCGTCAGGACATCGACCCGAGTGAAATCAGCGCTTTGCTGTCCTATATTTATCTTGTCGATTTCGAAGAACCGGATGTGTTCCGTTACCGTATTGCCGGCACGGAGATCTCGGAAACATTCGGGCACGGCAATCTGAAGGGGAAGACCCTGAGCGATATCCTGAGCCCGAGCGGGCGGGATTTCGTGACCAACCGCTGGTTGCCGGTGATCCGCGAGGGGGCGATCGTCTGCATGAAGGGCCAGGTCTACAATTCGATGAACCGCTATGCCTTCGGCGAGCGGCAATTGTTGCCACTCGCCGATGAGCCTGACGGTCCGATTACCGGGCTGCTTGGGGTAACGGTGTCGAAATGGGTGGAACGGCTTGCCCCGGCGGAACGCCGTAACTCCGACATGGTCATGTTCCCCGCTGCGAAAGTGCCCTGACCCGCTGTTGTTACTTCGGGGAAGGAAGCTTCCAGGTCGAGGTAGCCATGGCGGCAAGTTTTCCGTCTTCGCCAAACAGCCGGGACTCAAGAAAGCAAAGAGAGCGCCCGCGTCGCAGGACACGGCCTTCGCAGGTTGCCATGCCTCCGGTCAGCGGCCGCATGTATTGCACTTTCATCTCGAGCGTTGCACCACCGGTACCGGTCATGTGTTTCAGCAGGTGACCCATGGAAATATCCATGACCGTGGCGATGGCGCCGCCATGCAGACTGCCCTGGGGGTTGAACAGGAATTCCTCGACGGGGAAGCGAACCCGGCAGAGGTCTTCTTCATACTCGAACCCGAGATCGAACAATCTGGCCAGAAAGAAGGTCTCGAACTCCTGGCGGTAGGTTGCAAGCGCGGTTTCGAACCGCGCACGTGCGCGCTCTTCATTCATTAAACTGTATCCTTAGTGAGTGACTGTCTTCAGGCAGGTGTCGATGACATTCGGCTGGGGTGATCCATACCAGCGCGGAGGTTTCCTATATAGTCCTTATCGGAGACCATGGAGCCTCCGGCCGGAGGCGCATTTCACGCACGCGAATGTCTTCCGGACGGGCATCCGGACAGCGCGGCTTTTAAGTTGAATAGGGTTAACGCCAATCGGCTTTGCGATTGATTCTGTCTGAGTCGGCCTCTTTGGGCCGTTCCACAGGGCGCTAAGCACCGTGGCTGTGCGGTTTTTTGCCGTTTTTAAGCCACGCTTATTGGCTGTGCCAATTATATCAAATTTAACGCGGGTTTCGGTAACGCTTTGATTTAAATGGATATTTAATTTGGCTTCTTCAAGTGTCGAAAATTAGCGGGGAATCTCGCGAGAAAACTCATATTTTCAAGCGATTCCGGGGCTTGCAGCGGAATGAAGAATCCCAGAGACTTCGGCCATCCATCAACGGGAGACCAGTTCATGAATAAATCCGAACTCAGCGCAGCAGTTGCCACGAAGACCGGCCTGACCCAGGCTCAGGCAGAAGCAGCGGTCAATGGTGTGATCGATGCGGTGACAGATACGCTGAAGAGCGGTGGCGATGTCCGTCTTGTCGGCTTCGGCACCTTCTCCGTTTCCGAGCGGGCGGCGACCACAGGCCGTAACCCGCGGACCGGCGAAACCATTAATATCGCTGCGTCCAAGCAGGCGAAATTCAAGGCCGGTCAGGCCCTGAAGTCTGCCGTTAACGGCGGCTGATTATTCTTCGTTCCGGGCGCGGCGCTAGCCGCGTCCGGATCGTTTCAAGACCAGATGTTCGAACCGCCCGCGAGGCGGTTTTTTCGTGCCTGGAATTTGTGCGGCCGTTTCCGTCAGTCCTTGAACGGCTCTTCCTCGCCCTCGGGCACGGAGACCCGGAAAACATTCAGGTTGGCCGAGATCATCGCGTAATAGCCCGCGAGGGTCACCAGATCCGCCATGCCCCGGACGCCGACCAAGGATAGGGTGCCGGCATATGTTTCATCCGAGACATCGCCTGTCTGCATCAGTTCGGCGACAAATCCCTGAATGATGCCGAGATCAGGATT
>NZ_CAXBDC010000070.1:0-25567 GCF_963974195.1 uncultured Nisaea sp. | reverse complement strand
GGATGTCGCGCTCCAGCACGAAGCTCTCGAACCGGTCCCAGGTCAGTCCATAGCCGAGCTTCGGGCCGTCATGGAACTTGTGGGAGCTTTGCGCGCCGGGCAGTTCCGGAAACTCGATGCCCGCCGGCGGGTGCTGGTGTTCCTGCGGATCGCCGCCGAGCCCGGCCAGCCACTCGTTATTGACGGCCATCTCGTCGGCCCAGACGCGGATCATCTCTTCCGGCACCTTGTAGGGGCCGCACAGCGCGGTGAGATAGGCGATAGCATCGTCCTTGGACGAGACGTTGAGATAGCCCTGTGCCGCGACCCGCGTGTTGCCGCCATGCAGGCCTTTCGGCGCCTTCTCCAGAATCATGATTTTGGAGCCGAGATCGTAGGCCGATACCGCCGCCGCGACACCGGCGCCGCCAAACCCGACGATGACGACGTCGGTTTCCTTATCCCAATTACCGGGGTCCCAATTATCAGGGATCATTGATGCGTTTCCTCATTGATTTGTTTTGATGACGTTTTGCCGGACCAGCGGCTAGGGAACATAGCGCTCCCCGATAGCGGGCTTGTTCACGCCAAGGCCGGGGATTTCCCAGACACCGGCGCCCGGCGGGTTCAGGTCGCCGCTGATATTCACATCGATCAGGTAGGGCCGGTTGCTGGCGATGCCGGTCCGGATGGCGTCGCCGAGATCGCCGACCCTGTCGATGCTGATACCCTCGACACCGGCGGACCGGGCCATGGCGGCGAAGTCCGGATTGTAGGGCTGGCCCGTTCCCGGATGATGGAAGTCCGTCGCCAGCTCGCGGCCATCGAGATAACCGCGCTGCAGTCCCCGGATCGAGCCGTAGGCGTAGTTGTTCCAGACGATCCAGACGACCGGAATATTGTACTCGACGGCCGTTCCCAGCACGTTCGCATGCATGAAGAAGGCGCCATCGCCGCAGACCGCGACACAGGGCCGGTCCGGCGCCGCGAGCTTGGCCCCCAGCACACCGGCAACGCCGAAGCCCATCGGCCCGAAGCCCATGGAGCCGATCAGCGAGTCCGGCCGGGTCGGCTTGCAGAACTGCAGCAGCCAGTTGTGATGCACACCGATATCGCTGACCAGGATGGCGTCTTCCGGCAGCGCCTTGTCGATCTCGACGGCGGCGCGTTGCGGGTTGATCGGGGAGCTGTCGTCGGTCATGCCGGGGGCGACGAAGGCGTCCCATTCCCGGCGATACCCGTCGATGTCGGAGAGCCATTTTTTCTTGGCACTGGACGGACCGGAGGACAGGTCCCGGCGGTCCAGCTCTTCATGCACCTGACGCAGGAAGGTGCGTACATCCGCCATCAGGCCGAGGGCGACCGGATAGTTCCGGCCGATCTCCTCCGGGTCGATATCGACATGGATCAGCCGGGTCGGCGGGATGGTGAAGGAGTAACCCGGCAGCCACGAGCTGGAGGTCCGGTCGTCAAACCGCACGCCAAGGGCCAGCAGCACGTCCGCCTGCCGGCAGGAATGGTTCGCCTGATAGGTCCCGCCGCGCTGCACCAGCCCGACGGAAAGCGGATGCTCGACCGGCATCGCGCCGAGCCCGCTGGCGGAGGAGGCGACAGGGATCTGCAATCGTTCGGCCAGACTGACCAGCAGCTCCGAAGCGCCGCCATAGCGCACGCCCTGACCGACGACGATGACCGGCTTCTCCGCGCCGAGCAGCATGTCGACCGCCTCGATCACGCCATCCGGATCGGCTCCGCAGCGGGACGAGATATTGCGTGTCCATTCCTCCGGGTTCGGGGTTTCCTCGGCGGAGGCTTCTTTGAAGATGTCGAACGGCACGTCGAGCACCACGGGGCCCGGACGGCCGGTCACCATGGTCTTCCATGCCTGGCGCACCATCAGCGGCACCTGCTCGCCCCGGGTCGGCTGATAGACCCGTTTGCAATAGGCCTGCACGGTGGAGGGGAAGTCGGCCTGGTAATGCCGGTAGAGTTCCTGGAAGGCGCCGCGCCCGAACTGTCCGGTCGGCACATTGCCCGTGATGGCGAGGAAGGGAACGGAATCGAGGAAGGCGTTGCCGAGGCTGATCGGCATGTTGGCCGAGCCTGGACCGCAGGACGTAAAGGTGGCGGTCGGCTGCCCGGAGACCCGGTAATAGACGTCGGCCATGAAGCCCGAGACGCTCTCGTGATGCACGGAGATGGTCTTGATATCGTCCGACCGTTCGTACATCGCGTCGATGATGCCGATATTGCCGTGGCCGCAGAGCCCGAACACATACGGCACTTTCTCGCGGATCAGATAATCAATGATCACCTGTCCGCCGTTCATGCGGTTGTCGCTCGTCATATGGAAACCTCCCTCGGTTTTTATTTTTTTCTTTGTTGGACTTCCTTTTGGGTCATCACCCTCCGGATAAAAGGTGGGGCAGGAACAGGCAGAGACCGGGCAGCAGCAGAAGAATGGCGATCCGGATAATTTCGACGCCGAAGAACGGCATGACCCCGGCGAAGACCTCACCCATCCTGATGCCGCGTGCCATGGTGGCGATGATGAAGACGTTGAGGCCGACGGGCGGCGTTATCAGGCCGAGTTCGACCACGACCAGGGCGACGATACCGAACCAGATTTTCAGATCCTCGATGCCGAGCCCGTAGGCGGCGGTGGCGGCGGTCGCATAGTCGCCGCCATTGATTTCGACCAGGGCAGGCCAGAAGAACGGCACCACGACCAGGATCATGGCCAGCGAGTCCATGAAGCAGCCGAGCACGATCAGCATCAGCAGCAGCAGGATCATCAGCATCCAGGGATCGACGCCACTCTCCGTCGCCCAGCTCGCCATCGCCGCCGGGAGTCCGGCCCGGGCGAAGAAGCCTTTCAGAACCTCGGCACCGAACAGGATGAAATAGATCATGCCGCTGGTGACGGCGGTATCGAGGATCGAGGATTTGATCCCGGACAGGGACAGACCCGCATCCCGGCTCTTGAAGCGGAGCAGGATACCGTACAGCAGGATCGCCATCGCGCCGACGGCGGCTGCCGGTGTCGGTGTGAACAGGCCGATGCCGAGGCCGAGAATGATGGAGCCGAAGATCACCACGACCGGGATCAGCCGGAGCAGGGCGCGGCGTTTCTCGGGCGGTGTCATGACGGAGACTTCGGGAGCCAGTTCCGGCTTCAGGCGGACCATCGCCGCGATCACCAGAATGAAGAACAGCACCGCCAGCAGGCCGGGGATGATCGCGGCCTGGAACATCTGGATGATCGAGGCCTCGACAATGATCGCATAGATCACCAGGGCAACCGAGGGCGGGATCAGGATGCCTAGTGTTCCCCCGGCGGCCAGTGTTCCCGTGGCAAGGCGCGGGGCGTAATGCAGCCGTTCGAGTTCCGGCAGGGCAACCCGGCCCATGGTCGACGCGGTGGCGAGGGACGAGCCGCAGACCGCGCCGAACCCGGCGCAGGCACCGATCGCCGCCATGGCGACGCCGCCGCGAAAATGTCCGACCATGGCGTTGAAGCCCTGAAACAGGTCACGGCTCAATTTCGAGTGGCTGGCGAGATAGCCCATCAGGATGAAGAGCGGGACGACCGAAAGCTCGTAATTGGCGACGGTGCCCCAGAGCAATGTCTTGAACTGGGCGAGATAGGGCTCGAACCGCAGATAGGGAGCGATGATCGACAGCGCGAAGTTGCCGCCGATGCCGACCATGATCATGGACAGCCCGACGGGAACCCTGAGGATAAGAAGTCCGAACAGGATGGCGAAGCCGATAAGGCCGATAATCTCGCGTTCAAACATGGGAGTCTCCGCGGACGGCCTGAAGGATTGCAACGCATGCCCAGAGTATGAGTGAGGCGATGCCGGGCAGGTAAAAGGGCCATTCGGGCCAGCCGAGGACCGGAGAGAGGACCGAGTCATCCCGGGTTTCGGCCATGCCGAGGATCATCCAGTAGGTCAGGAAGAGGGCCAGCAGGACGATGGCGACAAGCCAGAGCCGGTCAAGAAAGCGGACGATCCCGGCCGGAAAGGACGAAGCGAAGAGGTCCACGACCACATGGCCGCGTTGCAGTTGGCAATAGGGAAAGAACATCAGCGCCGCCCCGGAAATCGCGAGCTTCACGAAATCCTCGTATCCCGGCAGGGCGGAGATATTTGTCCCGTACATGCGGGCGATCCGGTCCAGGCCGAAGGCGCCGACATTGACCGATGTGACGATCATGATCGCAAAGACGACAATGCCCCCGAGCAGGGCCCAGTGCGACGCGAGCCGCTCAATCAGCTTCACGGCGTTACCTCCCGATTGCCGGTGGAGCGCCCGAGGGTGCTCCACCGGTTGGACTGAAGTGAAGGTTACTTCGTGTGGGCTTTGACGGAAGCTTTCGCGGCCGCCGCGAGGGCCGCGCCGTCGATGCCATTGCCGTTGGCTTCCTCGATCCACTTCGCCGTCACCTGTTCGCCGAGCGCGGCAAAGGCGTCGGTGGCTGCCTGATCGAGCGCCTTGACCGGGGAGCCGGATTTTTCCTGCAGCATGATGCCGGGGCCTTCGATTTCGTCCCACAGCTTGCCGGCCTTGTCCGCGATGGACATGCCCGAATTGTTGTCGATGACGGCTTTCAGATCGTCCGGCAGGCTCTCATAGCGGTCCTTGTTCATGGCGAACATGAAGACCGACGTGCCGAAGCGGCTGCCATTCGCACCCGTGACGGAGCATTTCGTCAGCTCCTGCACTTTCAGGGGCGGAACGATCTCGAACGGGATCAGGGCACCATCTACGACGCCCTTGGAGAGGGCCTGCGGCAGAGCGGGAACCGGCATGCCGACCGGCTCTGCACCCCAGCCGGAAATCATCCAGCCGCCCGTCCGGGACGGGGTGCGGAGTTTCAGGCCCTTCAGGTCGGCAACGCCGTCGATGCAGCCATTGACGAGGTGGATGGCATTACCCGCGTTCACATGCAGCAGCAGCGGTTTGATGTCCTTGAAGTCCTCGGCGATCTTGTCGAAATTGTCCTGGATGGCGAGGGTCGTCGCTTCGGCGGAGCCGCCATGAACGCCCGGCAATTCGAACACTTCGACGCGCGGGAAGACGCCCGGGGTATAGCCGGTCAGGGTCCAGACGATATCGGCCGCGCCGTCCCGGAGCTGGCGGTAGAGTTCCGGAGGCTTGCCGCCGAGGGTCATGGACGGGAAGATCTCGACCTTGATGCGGCCGTTGGAATCAGCCTCGACCTTGCGTGCCCACGGCTCAAGGAACTTGGCGTGCGGCGGGGCCTTCGGGCTGAGGAAATGGGCCATGGTCAGGGTGACTTCGGCGGCCTGTGCGGCAACCGACGTGGAGAGCAGCGCAGCCGCCGCAATGGCGGTGCTAATAAGTCTGAGTTTCATTGTTACCTCCCGGATGAGCTACGGCACACGGCCGGATTGAGATCGGCTTGTTGGGTGGCCGAGCGGTTTTCTCACGTTTCTATAATTATTCTAATTTTCGGCCGCTCGTTATTAAAATCTGGCCAATCTCCAACAAATTTCGGCCATTCGAAGCCTCTTCGCCGGTGTCTGTCGCTGGCTGAAAGCTACCAGCCAGCGGTGTCAGGCTAAAATTCAATCAGTGCCGGGCCTATTCAAAAATCGAATATGGCTGCGCATGAAATGCCTGGAGCATGCATGCGGCGATCACCCCAGCGGCCATGGCAGGCGCATCATGTCCTGCAATAAGCCCGGCGGGAAATCCCGGTTCAGCGAGTAGGCCATGATGCAGATCAGCGCAATGCCGGCTCCGCTCAGAAGAAGGACGCGAGGCCATTTGAGGCGTGCCCGGATGGAGAGGAACGCGACCAGGAAAATCGCCAGTGCGAGAATGAAGCCGAGCAGGCTCGACAGCACCAGAAGTCCGCCGAACCAGGCAAGCGTGCCCCAGAGCCCGGCGCCCGTATGGTCGTGATTCCCCGGCGCTTCCCGGTCGGCAAAGACAGCATCCGTTTCCGGTGCCCGCATCATCTGGATGAGCAGCAGCAGGCAGCAGACCAGCGTGATCGACGAGATTGTCAGCGGGAAGATCTTGTCGCTGACCAGACGAATGCTGAGGGCATCGAGCCAGGCAACGGCAAGGTAGGCGGTCACGGCCAGCAGGAAGAGCATCGGCGCCCGTTTTGTGCCCGTCTTGACGGTGCCTTCGGGAAGAATCTGTTTCGCCTGCCGAATGCCGATCACCACGGAAACCACAATGAGCGCGAGGATGACCAGAACGATCGGTGAGGCGATATATTCGAGACCCTGTTCCAGCCCGACCCGGAATTTAGCTCCGGCCACCTGGTTGGCCATGTTGGTGAAGTTCTCGGTCTGGTGAGACAGCACGAAGCCGATCAGGAAGGCCGGGCGGGACCAGTCGAAACGGCGCAGCAGGATGCCCAGCAGGCCGACGGCAAACAGGCTGACGAGATCGCCCAGGTCCTGACGGGACTGGAAAGCCGCGAAGGCAATCATCATGAACAGGAAAGGCGCGAGCAGGGTGAAACGGATCGTGGTCAGCCGGGCGATGCTGCCCGACAGCATGATGCAGAGCCCGGCGCCGATGACATTCGCCAGGGCGAGCGACCACATGATCGTGTAGGTGATGTCGAGGTTGTTCTGAATGAGTTGCGGGCCGGCGTCGTAGCCGAGCAGGCCGAGGCCGCCAAGGAAGATCGCCATCGAGCCGCTGCCGGGAATGCCGAAGATGATGGTCGGTACCAGCCCGCCGCCTTCCTTGGCATTGTTCGAGGATTCCGGGCCGATCACGCCCCGGATATCGCCGGAGCCGAATTTGGACTTGTCCTTGGAGGACTGCACCGTATGGCCATAGGCGATCCAGTCGACGACGGAGCCGCCGAGCCCGGGAATGACGCCGACGATCACGCCGATGACGGAGCAGCGGACGGACAGCCAGATATTCTTCCACCAGTCACGCACACCAGCAGCCCAGCCCGCCCCCAGACTGTCCGATCCGGCGATTGGCCGGTCATGCCGCAGCAGGCCGATGATTTCGGGTATGGCGAAAATGCCGAGACCGACGATGACCAGGCTCAGCCCGTCGATCAGGTAAGGCACATCGTAGGTCGACATTCTGAGGCTGCCGCCGGCACCGGCCTCGCCGATGGTGCCGACCATCAGACCGAGCCCCGCCGCGGCAATGCCCTTCAGCGGAACCCGTCCGGCAAGCGTCGCCACGACCGACAGGCCGAGCACGGTGATCATCAGCATTTCGGGCAGGCCAAAGGCGAGCACGATGGGGCGGGCGATCAGGATGAAGATTGTCAGCACGGCGGCGCCGAGCAGTCCGCCGAACAGGGAGGAGGCGAAGGCAGCCGACAGGGCCCGCGCCGCTTCGCCTTTCTTTGCCAGGGGGAAACCATCGAGCACCGTCGCCTGACTGGCGGAGGAGCCGGGTATCCCCATCAACACGCTGGCGAAGGTATCCGAGGTTGGAATAACGGCGATCAGCCCGACCATCAGGGCCAGCCCGGAAACCGGGTCCATGCCGAAGATGAAAGGCAAAACCATGGACAGCCCGGCAATGCCGCCGAGCCCTGGAAAGACGCCGACGGAAAGGCCAAGGACCACACCGAGGATCAGGTAACCGATCTGCTCGGGGCGCAGAATCAAGGCAAAAGCGTCCCCGAGAGCGGGCAACGCCGTTGAAATCAGGTCCATGATGAAGTCCCTGGAGAAATAAAATCAGCCCGCCCCCGGACAGTCTGGTCCGGGGGCGCTTATACAAGCCTGATCAGTTCAGCTTCACGCCGTAGCGTTCATCCAGCCAGTTCTTCACGAAGGCTTTCGCTTTCGGGTCGACCTGGGTGCCGAGCTTCAGTGTTGCTTCCGCCTGCTTGCCGGTGAGCTGAGGGTAGATCCCGAGCCGGGCTTCCGACAGCTTCTTGAAGTCGGGGCGGGCAAGCACTGCCTCGAAGGCCTTCTGATAGGTGTCGCGGGCTTCCTGTGGTGCCCCCTTCGGCAGGAAGACCATCTTCTGTGCCGGGAAGCCGGCAATGAAGAAGGCTTTCCAGGCTTTCCAGGCATCGCTGGTGGTGTCGCAGCCGGCGGTCGCCTCGCAGACTTCCTTGAAGGTCGGAATGTCCGGGAAGGTCGGATCACGGACGATATCGCCATTGGCGTCAAGCGCGCCCCAGCTCATCATCGGCACGGCCTTGCCTGCTTCGACCAGCGGCACGACCGCTTTCAGATAGGCCGGCGAGGTTTGATAGTCGATGTTTGCCTCGCCACGCTCGAACATCAGACGGCCGTCGCCACGGCCCTTGATGCCGAATACCGGCTCCACCTTCATGCCGAGCATTTCCCAGGCCAGAAGCGGCACCAGATCGAGCCGTGTTGCGCCCTGGGAGCCCCAGATGAAATTGATGTCCTTCAGGTCATCCGCATCGCCGTCGAATTTCTTGGCGATATCCGGCGGCAGATAGGCAACGCCGCCGACACCGGAAGCGAGCACGACATGCCAGTCGTTATATTCAAAGCGAACGCGCGGATCGTCGAGCATATAGGGAAACTGGGTCGAGCCGGAGGAGCCGAAAATCGTGGTTCCGTCCTCGTATGTCTGCTTCTGGAACCAGTTCGCACCCTTGGTGGACCCGGCACCGGGCATGTATTTGACCGCGACGGTCGGCTTGCCCGGAAGGGCCTCGCTCAGCAGCGGCGCGTAGAAGTTCGCCCATTTCGCGGAGCCGCCGGACTCCGAGAAGGGGATCACGAAATTGACTGTTTTTCCGGAAAGGTCGAGACCGTCGGCAAAGGCCGGAGCGGAGGCTCCAACGGCAAGCATGCCGACGCCTGCCGCCACGGAGCGGAAGCGTGTTGTCCAGTTCATTATGGTCCTCCCAAACATTCCATACGTTGATGGAATTGTGTTCGCTGATCGTGTGGCGCCCGATTGATATTCAGACTTCTGCCCGCGCCCGATTGGCACGGCACACATGTGAGCGAGTGTTGACCGAAGCCCATGCGGCTTCAAATTCAATACGAACGCAGTGCATAAGTTTTATGCATAGAGTGTCGGGAGGACGGGTTGGCGAAAACTGTGAGGCGGCCAGTGCCCGGGGTCTCAGTCCTTATGGCGCAGGCCGGGGGTGATGTCAGCGACGATCGTGCGGTAGTCGGCAGCTTCCAGGTCGAGTTCCCTGTCGCGCTCCACGGCCCCCAGACGCTCCTGCCAGGCGACGGTGGCCGTGGCCATGTCTGACGGAAACCCGAGATCCGACACGGTTTTGGCGACTTCCCGCATCTCCGCCGCGCGGCGTGCGCCGTGAACGAGAGTGCGTTCCAGGTTGTAGGCGGACTGTCTGGGCCAATCGATGCCGGGGTAAGTCTTCCCGAGCGAGGATAGAACGGCCTCGTCGACCCCGGCATTGACGGCGGCAAGAACGCATTCGGCGGTCAGCGCCTCCAGCCCTTTCATCATGATCGAGCGAATCATCTTGATCGAGGATGCCGATCCGACCGGTCCCTCGACGATTGCCGGTGCCATCGGCAAGGCTTTCAGAAGCGGCTCGGCCTCGGCCGCGTGCGGTCCCGCCAGCAACAGGGGCGCAAGGTTCTGCTGCGGATAGACCGGAGCCATGACGGCGACATCGACATAGCGTGCACCGACGGCCTCGATCGTCTCCGCCGCCTGGCGTTTCGAGGACGGGGCGCAGGAATTCATGTCGAACCAGAGCGCGCCCGGCTTCAGATACGGGGCGGCGGCCTGTGCCGCGACCGGTGCCTGATCGGCGGTAACGGTACAGAATATCATGTCCGCATCCGTGACGGCTTCCTGCACACTGAGCCGCCCGGCAACGCCATGTTTCTGGTAGCGGGAAAGCAGGGTGGGGCGCAGGGCCTCGTCATCCGTCTTGATGTCGAAGGCGCGGATATCGGTGACGTCCGTCCAGCCGTCGACAAAGGCGGTAGCGGCTTCGCCGAAGCCGATGAAAGTGATGCGTTGTGTCATGGTGCGTTTCCGTCGGAAGGGATTTTCAGTTTCTTAGGGGAACACAATACCGTCGAAAAGCTTCCGGGCGGTCCGTAAAATTCCGGCAGCGGTCACGGCGCCGCTTTCGTCCGTCTCCGCAATGACCGTCGTCTCTCCGATCGGGTGCTCGATCGGCATGCTCTTGCGGGGGCCTTCCGGTATCACCGCCATCTCCGAGCCGACTGCCCCCCCGATCAGGCAGGCGGTGGCGACGCTGACGGCGCCGAGCACGCCGATGGAGGCGTGGCAGCGATGCGGGATGAAGGTGCGTGTCGAGATCGCGCCGCCCGCCCGCGGTGGAGAGAGCATAGTCATCTTCGGAACGGACTTGTCGGTCACGTCGCCAAGGTTCATCAGCGGCCCGGCTTTCAGGCGGATCGCCTCCAGCCGGGCTTTCAGGGTGGCATTTGCTTCCAGCTCTTCCCGGGTCTCGGTCCCGGAGATGCCGAGGTCCGATGCCCGCAGGATCACGCAGGGCATGCCGTTGTCGATCAAGGTGGCTTCAACGCCATCGATGATGTCGGCGGCATTACCGGTGGGCAGCAGGGCGCCGCAGGTGCTTCCCGCCGTGTCGCGGAAGGTGATTGCGACAGGGCTTGCACTGCCCGGCACGCCGTCGATCCGGGCCGTGCCGTCATAACGCACTTGGCCGCCCGGCGTCTTGATCTCGGCGATTGCGGTCTGGTCGGTGTTCTCCATGAAGATCGTCACCGGCGTCTTGCCCTCTTGGGCGGAGACAAGGCCTCGCTCGATGGCGAAACCGCCGACACCGGCCAGGATGTTGCCGCAATTCTGCGCGTCCGTGACGATGGCCTGATCGACGAAAACCTGCAGGAACAGGTAGTCGACATCCACGCCGGGGCGCTCCGACGGTTTCACCACGGCGACCTTGGAGGTCAGCGGGTCGGCGCCGCCGAGCCCGTCGATCTGGCGCGGATCGGGCGAGCCCATGATCCGGAGCAGCAGCCGGTCCCGCTCCGCACTGTCTGCGGGCAGGTCCGAGGCCAGGAAATAACCGCCCTTCGATGTCCCGCCCCGCATCCACATGGCGCGGATGCCGTCAGACATATTTCAGGCCCTTTTCGGCCAGCTTGCCCCGCATGTCGTACATGTCGAGGCCGAGCACACCGCTGGCGAGTTTCTGGCGCTTCTCTTCCTCAAGCGCGATCCGGGCGCGGGTTTTTTCCAGCACTTCGGCTGCTTCCTCGCGGCGGACGACGCAGACCCCGTCATCGTCGGCAACGATCACGTCGCCCGGATTGACCTGGGCCCCGGCGCAGACCACCGGCACGTTCACCGAGCCGAGCGTTTCCTTCACCGTGCCCTGGGCGCCGATGGCCTTGGACCAGACGGGGAAGCCCATTTCGGTGAGGTCGCGCACGTCCCGCACCCCGGCATCAAGCACCATGCCGACGGCGCCGCGGGCTTTTGCCGAGGTGGCCAGCAGATCACCGAAATATCCGGCATCGGACGGCGAGGTGGTGGCCATGACTATCACGTCGCCCGGCTGCAGCTGCTCGATGGCGACATGGATCATCCAGTTGTCGCAGGGCGGGGCGAGGATGGTGACGGCGGAGGCGCCGATGGCGGCACCGGAATAGATCGGCCGCATATAGGAGGCGAGCAGGCCCTTGCGGCCTTGCGCTTCATGCACGGAGGCGACCCCGCATTTCCCGAGCGCCTTGATGATCGCGGGATCTGCACGCTCGATATTCTGGATGACGACGGCCATCAGTGGCTTCCTTCTGCAACAGGCGGTGTTCCGTGGGTGTGGAACGACGGGATTGTTTTCAGGCCCCAGGCCTGGCCCTTCTTGCGGTCACTCTCGGTCCAGGTGACGGTCTCCCAGTCCGGCGCAAGGATCAGGCGGGCGCCGGCATTGGCGACCTCGACCCGGTTGCCGGCGGGCTCATAGACATAGAGAAAGAAGGTGCCCTGAACCGCGTGCTTGTGCGGGCCGGTTTCGATATAGACGCCGTTTTCCAGGAAGATGTCGGCAGCGCGCAGGATCTCCTCGCGCTGGTCCACGGCGTAGGTGACGTGATGGAACCGGCCTTTCACGCCGGTATGGTCCTGCGTATAGGCGATATCGTAGCTCTTGTTGTTCACGGTGAACCAGCAGCCTGCCAGTTTCCCGGTGTCGAGCATGATCTGCTCGGTCACGCGAGAGCCTAGGGCCTGTAGCATGAAGTCCCGGATCGCCTCGACATTCGTTGCCAGCAGGTTCAGGTGGTCGAGCCTGCGGACGCCGACACCGCGCCCGTGGAAGCGCTGGGCGATGTTCTTGAGCGCCGACTTTTCTTCCGGCGGGGCCACGTATTTGTTCGTCTCGTAATAGAGCTCGAAGATATGGCCGTCCGGATCGGTGAAGCGATAGGCCCGGCCGTGGCCGAGATCGCCGTCCACCCAGCCAATGCCGCAGCCCATCTCCTCGATCACCTTGACCCGCCGCTCCAGCGCTTCCGGAGAACTTGTCCGGTAGCCGATATGGCCGACGCCGGTGGTCTTGGAGGGGGTGAGTTTCAGCGTGTGGAATTCGTAATCGTCAAAGGCGCGGAGATAGACGGAGTTCGCGTCCCGGCCGCTCTCGGTCAGGCCGTAGATATTCACGAAGAAGTTCAGGCTTTCCTCAAACTTGTCCGTGAGCAGTTCGACATGACCGAGATGAGCGACGTCAAAACAGGGTTCGCTCATGATCACAGCTCATCGACGGTGCGCGGGAAGACGGACTGGAAGCCCTCGGCATAGCGCGCCGGCCGTCCGCCGGACTGGCCACCGGAATTGCGCCGGAAATGGTTGCCGCGGTTTTCGGCCACGTTGGTGTAGTAATCCCAGAGATGTTCCTGGCCCTCCATGCACTCGATGGCGGCCCGCTTCTTGTCCCAGACATCGGTGATGTCGAGGAAAGTGTCCGGCTTCCAGCCCATCTGTTCGGTCTGGTGCGGCTCGAACAGATAGAGCTGCGGCGCACCGAGCACCTTTTCGCCCGGATTATGCCCCCAGGCCTGCGCAATCATCCGCGCCTCGAGGGCGATCCCGGTCGTGTACATATGGTCGGTATTGTACTGGTCGTATTGCGAGTGAGACATCATGAAGCTGGGTTGCACCTCGCGGATGATGTCCACCAGTTTGTATTTGTCATCGCGCTCCAGAATGAGCGGATAATCGCCGAGATCCATGAACCGGATATCGTGCACGCCGAGGGCGACGGCGGCATTCTCCGCCTCGGTCCGGCGCGCGGCCTTGACCTTCTCCAGCGTCATGCCGCTTTCTTTCCAGAGCTTGGCGGACTCGCCGCGTTCCCCATAGGACAGGCAGACGACGGTGACGTCGTAACCGAGAGTCTGATGCTTCGCGATTGCGCCGCCCGCGCGCCAGACAAAGTCGGCCGCATGGGCGCTGATGACCAGCGCGGTCTTGTTTCCTGCCATTTCTCGCCTCTCAACTGGGAAATTCCATCGAATATGCGGCGCGGGCCCGGATCAGCCAATTTCAAACGGCGCCAAGCTGTATAAGATTTATGCATACTGGTTTTTGTAACGTGTAAGGCTGCCGGTCCGATGGATGTCAATCGCATTAACTTTCGCCATCTGAGGGCGTTCTGCGAAGTTGCCGAGCTCGGCAGCATCAGCGGTGCCGCGCACCGGGTTCACCTCTCGCAACCCGCTGTGACGCAAGCGATTGCGAAGCTCGAGGGGCAGGTCGGCGTGGCCTTGTTCGAGCGGACGACGGAGGGGTTACTGCTGACTGAACCGGGCGCGTTGTTCCGTCAGCGGGCCGAAGGAGCGATCCAGCATATTGAAGAAGGGACACGGCCCGCCGTGCGTCGGGGCCAGAAACAGGCCGGCGGGCAGGCGGGAGGATTTGGACGCCGGATCACCGCCGCCCAGTTGCGGGCGCTTCTGGCGGTGGCGAAGACCGGCAGCTTTTCACGGGCCGCGCGTCTGATCGGTATGTCCCAGTCCGCGCTCTATCGCATGGCCCGCAGCCTTGAGAAAGACGCCGGGATCGCGCTGTTCGAGGTGGTTTCGCGCGGGGTCGTGCTGACCCGCGCGGCGGACCGGTTGGCGCGGCATGCGGCCCTTGCCTTCGAGGAGCTGGAGCAGGCGCTGGAGGATATCGCGGCATGGAGCGGGCGGGACACGGCGCGGGTCAGGATCGGCACCCTGCCGCTGGCCCGGACCTATCTGCTGCCGCATGCCATCAACGCCTTTCTCGATGAACGCCCGGACGCCTATCTGAGCGTGGTGGACGGCCCTTATGAGACCCTTGTCGATGCGTTGCGCTATGGCGAGATCGATATGCTGATCGGCGCTCTCAGGGCGCCGGAAGCCGTTGCGGATATCGAGCAGCAGGCGCTGTTCGAGGACCGGCTGGCACTGGTGGCCCGTCCGGGCCACCCGCTTGCCGCACGGTCCGAAATCACGCTGGAAGATCTGTCGGATTACAGCTGGATCGTGCCCCGCCACGGGGCGCCGACCCGTGGCAATTTCGAGGGAATGTTCGAGAAATTTCCGGATCTTCGTCCAACCCATGTCGTCGAGGCCAGCTCGCTGATCCTGATCCGGGGCATCCTGACGGAAAGCGATGCGGTGGCGCTGATCTCGGCGCACCAGATCCGGCACGAAGAATCCCTCAACATCCTGGCCCGGCTGAACTTTCGTGTGCCCGCCGCGCCACGGCAGATCGGCCTGTCCGTGCGCCGCAACTGGCGGCCGACCCTGTCACAGCAACGCATGATCGATCTGCTGTTCAAGGCCGGTGCCGAGGTCGCGGCGCATTATCCCGACCCGCACTGATCGCGCCGCTTATCCCGCGAGGTTGGCGGCGAAGAACGCCGTTGTCCGCTCCCAGGCAAGTTTCGCGGCCGCCTCGTTGTAACGGGGCGTCGAGTTGTTATGGAAGCCGTGATTTGTGCCGGGATAGACGTGGATCTCATGATCGACACCGTTCGCCTTCAGGGCCGCGTCGAAGCTTTCGATTCCGGCATTCACGCGGGGATCTTCCTCCGCATAGTGAGCCAGTAGCGGTGCCTTGATCCGGGCCACGTCCGCATCCGCCGGCTGACGTCCGTAGAACGGAACGCCGGCATTGAGATCGGCTCCCATCTCGACGGCGAGATAATTCACCACACCGCCGCCGAAGCAGAACCCGGTGGCGCCGAGCTTGCCGTTCGAGAGCGGATGGGATTTCACGAATTTCGCGCCGTTCAGCATGTCGACATGGATCTTGCCCCGGTCGAGACCAGCCTGCAGGACCTTGCCGTCATCGTCATTGCCCGGATATCCTCCCGCAGGCCAGAGCCCGTCCGGCGCGAAGGCCAGGAACCCGGCGACGGCGGCCCGGCGCGCGACGTCTTCGATATAAGGATTGAGGCCCCGGTTCTCGTGCACGACCAGAACGGCGGGAAACGGGCCTTCGCCCGCGGGCTGCACCAGATAACCGCGCATCTCGCCACTATTGCCGCCGGGTGAATCGTAGGTCTCGTAGGTTGCCTTGATCCTGGGGTCGGTGAAGGAAATCGTCTGCGCAGCCGCATAGTTCGGCAGCAAAGCCTCGGCCATGGCAAGGCCGGAGCCGCCGATCACGGCGATGGTGGATGCCCGCTTCAGGAATTCCCGGCGCTTCATGCTGCTGTGACAATACTGGTCGTAAAGCGCGTAGATACGCGGATCGATCTTCGACGTGTCCATCTCGTCCTCCCTGGGTGATCCCATAATCCTCACCCGGACAGGATAGCCGGTGTATGTGAAAAAATTTCAAGCCCATCCGGTGCTCCGGCTTGCCGGAAGAGATCAAAGGCGCGTTACTTGAGCGCCGCGCCGGAAGGCACGCAAGAAGACGGAAAGATGAGAGGGAGGCGCAACGCCATGACACACAGGATCCATATCCTGAACGGCCCGAACCTGAACAAGCTCGGCAAGCGAGAGCCGGAGATCTATGGGTATACGACGCTTGCTGAAGTCGAAGGCTGGTGCCGGGAGGCGGCGCGCGGTCCGCTGGAATTCCGGCAAAGCAATCAGGAAGGCGTGCTGGTGGACATGATCCACGAAGCCGAGGAGGAGGCCGACGGGTTGATCTTCAACCCGGCTGGTTACAGCTTCACCTCGGTTGCGCTCTTCGACGCCTTGAAGATCTTCGAGGGGCCGAAGATCGAACTGCATATCTCCAACATCCATGCCCGCGACGCACTGCACAGCCACTCCGTGCTGTCGGCGGCGATGACAGCCGTGATCTGCGGTCTTGGCCCGCGCGGTTATCTGACGGCGATGCAGGCGATGTACGAGATGCTGGATGCGCGGAGCTGAGCCCGCACCGGATCAACAGGCTTTCTTGATCGGCGGGTTGTCGTTGACCACGGACCTCATATAGCCCACGCGGGAAGACGGCAGCCAGACGGAGACCGTCGTGCCGACGCCGACCTCGCTTTCGAGGGTGAGCGAGCCGCCATGCAGCTCGATCATCATCTGGGCCAGTGGCAGGCCGAGGCCGGTGCCGCTCTGGGATGCCGTGATCTCATTGTCCAGGCGTTCGAAAGCGGCCATCGCCTGCGGAATCTGGTCCGCGGACATGCCCTTGCCGGTATCCCGGATGTGAAACTCGATCCCGCCTTTACGCGGATCGCCGTGGCGTGGCCGCAGAGTCACGGCGACATGAACGCTGCCGCCGTTCGGGGTGTATTTCACGGCATTTCCGAGCAGGTTGAGCAGAATTTGCTTCACCTTCGTTGTGTCCACGTTAAGCACGAGTTCGGAATCGATCTCGGAATTATGCACCGTGATTGAACGCTCTTTGGCAAGCGGGTCCACCAGCCGCATGCATTCCGCCATCATCACATTGACGCTGACGATTTCTTCCTCGAGCGTATCCTGCCCGGCCTCGATCCGGGCGATGTCGAGCAATTCGTTGATGATTTTCAGGAGGTGTCGGCCGCTGTCCCGGATATCTCCGGAGAACTCCCGGTACCGGTCATTCTCCAGCCTGCCGAGGGTGCCCTGCACCATGATGTCGGAAAAGCCGATGATCGCATTAAGCGGGGTGCGCAGCTCATGGCTCATGGCGCGCAGGAAACGGGTCTTGGAGTGGTTGGCGAATTCGGCGGATTTCTTGGCCAGCTCCAGCGCGCGCGTACGGTCGGCAACACGGTCTTCCAGTTGCCTGTTCAGGTCGCTGAGATCCGTTTCCGAGCGGCGCAGCTCCTCGTTCGTGCTGACCAGGGCCTGCTCGCGCTGACGTTCACGTTCGACCACTGTATTATAGGCATAAACGACTTGTGCGATTTCATCGCTGCCCTGCCAGTCGGCGGTTTGCATCTCACCGCTTTCGGAGGAATTCCGGATGGCTGTAAGCAACCGCATCAGCGGTCGTTCCACGAGGAATGCAAATCCGGCCACAACGGCAACCATGGCCGCGAGAAATGCAACGGCGATGACCGACAGGCCCAGAGTGTATTCGAATTGACGTGCGGCGCGCAGTTCGGAATCGGTGAAGAGGACGCGCAGGCGCCATTTGGGCGCGACGGATATGGGAACCTCTATTTCATGCCCATCCAGCCCCGGCGGACAGCCCTGGGACGATGGGAGCGCCATAATGGTTTTATGGCCGACTTCATGAATCTCTGCGCACAGAAAGGCCCGGTCCGCGGCCAAAGGAGACATCAGGTCCCGTGCCAGAAGCGGGTTTTTGTAGGCATGATGGCGGTCAAGCGCGAGCGCGGTGCGCGCGGTCAGGTTTCCCATCCGGGTTGCCAGCATTTCCTCGTCCGCGAGCGAGGTTGTTTGGAGCAGCGCCCAGATTCCGGGCACAATGAGCGCGAGAAAAGCCGTGCCTACAATTGCCAGCAATTTGACTTTAAGGCGTTTCCGCAGTGCCAGTTTGATGTCCATGTTTTTCATCCGGGCGTGTGGCTCCGCGCTGTTAGCGCAGCCTCGAGACCTTTCCCTCTGACATCAGGCGCTTCAACAATGTCCGTTCGGCAATGGAGGTGTGGAAAACCACATACTCGCTGTCCCGGCGCGCAATGTAATAGTCGACAGGAACGGTTTTGCCGCTGTCGTCCCGGAAGTCGAAGCAGAGCACGTAATGCTCGTCCATGGTCAGGATCATGGGATGCGCCGTGACGGGGTGCAGACGCTGTACCTCGTCTGTTTTCTGATTCAGATAGAGCAGAGCGCCATCGATGAGCTTGCCGTCCACATGCCGCTGCATGAAGGCCTGAATCGCCGCTTTTTCCGACAATGTCAGGGCGACGGCCGGCGCCGGACTAAAAAATGGCAATGCCAGCAATACGAGGCCGAAGAGACGTGCGTGAAGCTTGATCATTGGATTTCCCGGGTTCTCTCACTCTGCAAGAAGTGCACCTTTGTACTCTTTGAAATTAAAGAAGCCGTTAATGCGTCCGGGGCAATCTGCATGGGAGGTATGCTTTTTAGTCGGAACACACAGTCAGGGTTGATTTTTGCCCGAGTGGCCGGCGTTGAAGCATTTGACAGTCTTGGGGATCCGGATAGTCTCCCGGGCAGATTTTCCCGTCCTTTATTTCCAGAGTTCCCATGCTGACCTTTATTACGGCGATTTTCTTTCTGCTCATCACGCCGGGTATTGGTGTGCTGACAACGGCCGGCATCGGCGCGGGATACGGGTTTTCGTCCGGGTTGCGGTTTCTGGTCGGGCTGTTCCTCGGCACCAACGCGGTTGCCATTCTCGTGGTCACCGGGATTGCCGCCGTGGTTCTGGCAAATCCCATCCTTGGGCCGATTTTGCTCTACGGGTCGGTCGCCTATCTGCTGTATCTGGCTTTCCGGATCGGCTGGGCAGGCTCGAAAATCGCCTTCGTGGAACGCCAGAGCGCGCCGGGGATGGTAGGCGGCTTCGGCCTGCAACTGATCAATCCGAAAGCCTATGCGGTGAACACGACCCTGTTTTCCGGGTTCCACTTCATGGCGGAGAACCAGAGCACGGAGATCGTGCTGAAATTCGTGATCATCAATGCGATCTGGATTCCCGTGCATCTGGTCTGGCTCTGGGCCGGTGTTTCGCTGAAGAGACTGAACCTTTCGGACCGGACACAATCTTTCATCAATAAAGGCATGGCGCTGTCGATGCTGATCGTGGTCGTTCTGGCCGCGTGGCCGCGCTAGGGGGGACTACCATCATGAACGGAGCCGGAACGCTGGATGTCGGGTTCGATGTACCTGCCGCTGTGGGCATGAGCGAGGCTGATATCCAGACGCCCTGCCTCCTGATCGACCTGGACGCCTTTGAGCATAATGTCGCGGCAATGCGCGGTTTCGCGGCGGATATGGGCGTTGATCTGCGTGTCCACGGCAAGATGCATAAATCGGCCGACATCGCCCGCTACCAGATAGAGCAGGGCGGTGCCGTCGGGGTCTGCTGTCAGAAGGTCTCCGAGGCCGAGGCCTTCGCGCGCGGCGGCATCGCCGATATCCTGGTGACGAACCAGGTGCGCAGCCCGCTGATGGTCGAGCGGCTGGCACAACTGGCGAAGAAGATCCGTGTCGGCGTCTGTATCGACGATATCGATAATGTGGCCGAACTGTCGGACGCGGCGGTCCGCTCCGGCAGCATGATCGAGGTTCTGGTGGAGATCGATTGCGGCGCCGGGCGCTGCGGTGTCGAGCCGGGCGCTGCCTCGGTCGATTTGGCGAAAGCCATTGTCGCCGCGCCGGGACTGACATTTCGCGGCATTCAGGCCTATCACGGCGGGGCGCAGCATGTGCGCGACTTTGCCGAACGCAAGGCCCGGATCGAGACGGCGATCGGCCATGCACGCGACACGCGGGATCGATTGATCGAAGCGGGCATCGAATGCCCGAGCGTCACCGGAGCGGGCACCGGCTCCTATCCGTTCGAGGGCAATTCCGGGGTCTATACGGAACTGCAATGCGGCTCCTACGCTTTCATGGATGCGGATTACCAGCAGGTCCGGGACGAGGGCGGCGCACCTATCTCCGAATTCAAAAACGCGTTCTTCCTGCTGACGAGCGTGATGAGTACCGCCAAGCCGGGGCAGGCGGTCTGCGATGCGGGCCTCAAGGTGCAGAGCGTTGATTCAGGCCTGCCGGTCATCTTCGGGCGGGACGATGTGGAATATGCCGCCTGCTCCGATGAGCATGGCACCATCCGTGATCCGGGTGACGTGCTGCGGATCAACGAGAAGCTGAAGCTGGTGCCGGGCCATTGTGACCCGACCTGCAATATCCACGACTGGTATGTCGGTGTGCGCGGCGGTGCGGTCGAGTGCCTGTGGCCGGTGACGGCACGCGGCAAGGCTTATTGATGCAGGCGGACAGCTAGGCGCTGCGGTGCCTGCTCGTCCTGCCGCGCCGTATGGTGAGGGCGAGCGCGATTGTGCCGCCAATGACCGCGTATGCGGCCAGCATCCACAGGCCGGTTTTCACCATGCCGAGGAACGGCTCGCCGTGCCTGATCATGAGAAGGGCGGCGATAAAGCCGAACAGCGCCAATGCGGCCCCGATGCCGAGCAGAATCTTGCCGGGAATGTCCATCTTCATTGCGCTTCGCATATCTGATCTCCTCATCAATGATCGCAGTTTCTCATGAGAGATATTCGTTAGCCACCTTGTTCGGGTACATGCTGGTGAATGATTTTGGTTGTTTTGCGGCCATCTTGGGCTGTGCCTTCGTAGAAAAGCCTGTTCTCTCGGAAATGGCTTCTCAGGGCATCGTGCAACGCGCGGATGCGGGCGGTCCGGCGAAGGTCCGTCCGGTATAGCAGCCAGATGCTGCGGTCCGGGATCATGGTGCCGCCAGGCACTCTGACAAGCGATGATGTACTGTCCCCGAGAAAACAGGGCAGTAGCGTGAGATAAGGTCCGCTCCCGGCCATGCCGATTTGTGTGCGGTGCTCTGGTGCCTTGTGCCGGAGCGGCAGGCCTGGAAAACCGGTATTATCCGTCCAGGGATGCTCGTCCTCGGAGTCCTTCCAGCCGAGCCACGTGACGCCGGGATCGCCTTCTGCAAGCAGGGCGCAAGTTTCAGGAGTTGCATAGGTTGTCTTGTGATATTGCAGGATACGCTGGCCGATGGCTTCGTCTTCGACGGCGAAGGCCATGCGCACCGAGATATCCGCTTCGAGATCGGCAAGGCGGGAGAAGCGGTCTCCGACATCGAGATCAAGATCGATTCCCGGATAGCGTTCCGCGAAATCCGCAAGCGCTCCTGAAAGCCCGGCTTCGAACAGGGCAAAGGGCAGGCTGACCCGGATCGTCCCGGCGAGAGCCTTGTCCCTGCCGCCAACCGCGGCCCGGACGTTGCGGAAGGACTCCTCCATCTGTTCCGCATGGAGTGTCAGCTCAAGTCCCGCCTCCGTTGCTAGCAACCCGTTGCGGGTGCGGTCGAACAGGCGGGCGCCCAGCGCCGCCTCCAGTCTTTTCAGGCGTTGCAGGACGGTACCGTGATTGACCCCGAGCGCGTCGGCTGCCTTGCGCAGGGAGCCCTTTCTACGGAGGGCGAGGAAGAAACGGAGGTCGTCCCATTCAGTGTTCAAAATAATATCCACATTGTTTGGATAATTCGATCTTAGCGGCACTAAAATATACGCCTACCGTCCACCTCACCAGAGTTCTCCGGAGGTGGTTATGAATGTCGTTGAGAGTTCCATCCTGAGTCGGATCGGCGACACTCCGCTGGTCGAGCTGAAGGCAATCGTGCCTGAAGGTTCCGCGCGGGTGTTCCTGAAGATAGAGAGCGAAAACCCGACCGGCAGCATGAAGGACCGCATGGCGCTGGCGATGATCGAGGCGGCGGAGCGGGACGGCAGGCTGCGGCCCGGCGCTCCGGTGGTGGAATATACCGGCGGCAGTACCGGTATTTCCCTTGCCATGGTCTGTGCCGTAAAGGGGCACCTGTTGCATATCGTTTCGTCCGACGCTTTCAGCATCGAGAAGCGGCGTCACATGCAGGCGCTCGGTGCGGATCTGACCATCGTCCCAAGCGACGGAGGCCGGATGGATGCCGCCCTGACCCATGCCATGATCGCCGAGGCGGACAGAATCCGTGGCGAGACGGGCGCCTGTTGGACGGATCAACTGAAGAATACGGACCAGCTTGCTGCCTATCATGCGATGGGTGCGGAGATTTGGCAGCAGACGGATGGCGTGGTGGATGCGTTCGTGCAGGCAACGGGCACGGCGGCGTCGGTGCGCGGTATCTCCGCGTTTCTGAAGTCGAAATGCAGCTCCATCCGGACCATTGCCGTCGAGCCCAGTGAATCGGCGGTTCTTTCCGGAGGGAAGACCGGAGCGCACCGGATCGAAGGCGTGGGCGCGGGGTTCGTCGTGCCGCTCTGGGATCCGGAGCTGATTGACGGGATCGCAACGGTATCCACCGGAGAAGCGATGGCCATGTCCCGAAGGCTTGCCCGGGAAGAGGGCATCTTCGCTGGAACTTCAACTGGCTCAAATGTGATTGCGGCACTGCGGGTTGCGGCCGATCTGGGCTCGAATGGGAGCGTTGTCACCATTATGTGTGATAGCGGGGTAAAATATCTCAGCACGGAACTCTACAACCGTACGGGCGAGGCCGATGAGTGAGTCTTTTCAGGAAATTCGCGCCAGGGCCGAAGCGCATCACGGTGGGGCGCAGGCCATTGATGCCCGTCTTGCAACCTTGGCCGACGCGCCAGACCCGGCATCCCTTCCCGACGACCGCATCCTGTCCGAAATGTCCAGGCGGGTCTTTCAGGCCGGGTTCGTCTGGAAGATCATCGAGAACAAATGGCCGGGATTCGAGGAGGCCTTTGATGGTTTCGATATTGCGGTGAACAGCGAGATGAGCGCGGAGCGGCTGCTGTCGCTTCTCGGCAATCCGGAGATTATCCGGAACAAGCCGAAGATTCTGGCCGTGCGTGACAATGCGCGGCTGGTGGAACAGATGGCCGCCCTTGACGGCAGCGCCGGCCGTTTCATCGCCAACTGGGATGCGGCAGACCATATCGGTCTGCTGGATTACCTGAAGAAGCATGGCAACCGGCTTGGTGGTTTGACCGGTCAGTATTTCCTCCGCTTTGTCGGGCGGGACGGGTTCGTTCTGTCGAAGGATGTCACCGCCGCGCTGAAGGTTGCGGGCGTGATAGACGGACCGGCTACGTCCAAAACGGCGCTGACCAGAATTCAGGCGGCCTTCAATCGGTGGGGGGAAGAGAGCGGCCAATCCCAGTCCGTTATCAGCCGCACGCTGGCGTTCTCGGTCGGGCCGAAAGCGTAACGCCGCTATAAGCACAGCTTGGTTTGCCGATAATTATTTATCGATTTCCTTTTGCATTCCATCTCGCCAAGCTCCCCTTTTCAAGGCGCCAGACAGCGGGGAATGGCAATGAAAATTGGGTTTATCGGGCTCGGCAATGTCGGGGCGAAACTGGCCGGATGTCTGATCCGGAACGGCGCGGATCTGATCGTCCGCGATCTCGATCCGGGACATGTGCAGCCCTTCCTCGACAAGGGCGCGGCATTTGGCGAAAGCCCGAAGGCCATGGCAGAGGCGTGTGACGTGATCATCACCTGCCTGCCCAGCCCGGCGATCTCCGCCGCCGTGATGGAAGGTGAGGACGGCATTCTCGCAGGCCTGACACCCGGCACCATCTGGGCCGAGATGTCGACCACTCATGCCGAAGAGGTGAAACGGCTCGGCGCGCTTGTCACAGCGAAGGGCGGGGAAGCCGTCGATTGCCCTGTGTCCGGCGGCTGCCACCGGGCGGCGACGGGCAATATCGCCATTCTTGCCGGTTGTTCCCGGCCGATTTTCGAGAAAATTCTCCCGGTTCTGACCATGATGGGTCGCCGCATCCTGCACACGGGCGACCTCGGCACCGCGTCGGTGCTGAAGGTAATGACGAACTATCTCGCGACCGCCAATCTGCTCACACTGTGCGAGGCGCTGGTGACCTCGAAGGCGGCGGGCATGGATCTCAACACCACCTTCGAGGCGATCAAGATTTCGTCGGGCAATTCCTTCGTTCACGAGACCGAAAGCCAGGTCATCCTGAATGGTTCCCGCGATATCAGCTTCACCATGGATCTGGTCTTGAAGGATGTCGGGCTGTTCCAGGAAATTGCCGAAACGCATGGTGTGCCGCTGGAGATGTCACCGCTGATCTGTGACATTTTCCGGGACGGGATCGAGCGTTTCGGCCCGCGCGAGCTGTCGCCGAACATTATCAAACGTCTGGAAGAAGCAACCGGTCTCGATATCACCGCCCCCGGCTTCCCGGCGGAAATGGAAGATGACGAGCCGGAAGAGCCGGGATATGAAATTATTCCGCAAGGCCGTGCATAATCAGGCGGTCATAACCGGGAGAAAGCCATGCTGGACAGGCGCGCATTCTATATCGACGGCACCTGGGTTGCCCCATCCGAGGCCCGCGATTTCGACGTTCTGAACCCGGCAACGGAAAAGCCGGTGGCGGTAATCTCTCTGGCCTCCGAAGCCGATGTGGACCGTGCGGTGCAAGCCGCACGGGAAGCGTTCGAGATGTGGAGCGAGACGGCGGTTTCCGAACGCGCGGACATGCTGCGCCGGGCATTGAAGATCTATCTCCGGCGCCGCGACGAGATCGCCGAAGCGATCACACTTGAAATGGGCGCGCCACGGGACTTTTCCCGGGACAGCCAGGCGCCCTGCGGCGATGCTCTTCTGACGGCGGCGATAGAGGCGCTCGAGGCGCATCGGTTCGAGCGGCCGAGTCTGCGCGGCGGCAGTACGCTGCGAGATGAGGCGGCGGGTGTCGCCGGGCTGATCACGCCATGGAACTGGCCGGTCAATCAGGTCATGGCCAAGGTGGCCTCCGCGCTTGCCGCCGGCTGCACCATGGTGCTGAAACCGAGCGAATATGCCCCGCTCTCCGCCGGTCTCGTCGCCGAGGTGCTGGCCGAGGCCGGCTGCCCTCCCGGCGTGTTCAACATGGTGCATGGGGACGGCCCGGTCACCGGCGCCGCGCTCTCCGCGCATCCGGAGATCGATCTGCTGTCCTTCACCGGCTCCACCCGGGCTGGCCAACAGGTGATGACCGCCGCTGCTGAGGGCATCCGCCGGGTGGCGCTGGAACTTGGCGGCAAGTCGCCGAACATCCTCTTCGCCGATGCCGACCTGCCGGCGGCGATCCAGTTCAGCGTCGAGAACTGTTTTTCCAACAGCGGCCAGTCCTGCGATGCGCCGACCCGCCTGCTGGTCGAAAGCGCGGTTTACGAGGAAGCGGTCTCCCTCGCAGGCCGCTTCGCCGCCGCCGTGAAAGTGGGCGATCCGCAAAAGTCGGGAGACCATATCGGCCCGCTGGTGAACGCCCTCCAGTTCGAGCGGGTGCAGGGCCATATCCGCAAGGGGATCGAGGAGGGCGCCCGGGTCGTTATTGGCGGGCTCGGCAAACCGGAGGGCTTCGAGACCGGCTTCTTCGTCAAGCCGACCCTGTTCGCCGATGTCAGCAACGACATGCATATCGCCCGGAATGAAATTTTCGGCCCGGTGCTGGTGATGATCCCGTTCGATGGCGAGGACGAGGCGGTCCGGATCGGCAACGACACGCCCTACGGCCTCGCCGCCTATATCCAGACCGGAG
>NZ_CAXBDC010000069.1:0-25600 GCF_963974195.1 uncultured Nisaea sp. | reverse complement strand
TAGAATATGAGTTGCACTCATGCCTGCTCGAAGACGTACCCGTGAACGCCCCGCTCCATTACGGAGCAGCCCGACATGAATCTCTATCCGGTGAATCTAATGAAGGCACCGAGAGGTAGGACTTCCTGCCGCTTTTGAGATTCATGGTCAAGAGGAAAGCGCGTGCAGCCCTATTCCATATCCTCGCCATCGAAGGCATTGGCGATGGAACGCATGAGGTCAAACATGCGCCGTCGCGACTCCGGATCGGCAATCCTGTAATAGGCTCTTACAAGCTCAAGGGTCTCGCGCCGGTTCATCGGATCGTCGGGGATCTGATAAGCCTCCGGTTCCTGTTCCTTCTCGAAGAGGCGGCCAGGGGATTGCTCCTGAACTTCCTGCGCCATTTCTTCGAAAAAGAAATTAACCTGCACCTCAAGGATCCGGCTCAGGTCAAAGAGCCGGCTTGCGCCAATACGGTTTGCGCCACGCTCATATTTCTGGACCTGCTGGAATGTGAGCCCGAGCGCCTGACCCAGCTTCTCCTGGCTGATCCCGAGAAGTGTGCGTCGCATGCGCACACGTGATCCGACATGAACATCAACCGGATTTGGCTTGCCGAGGCTTGCCATCCGGCCTCCCGGGCGGCGTTTGCTAGATGGCTGCTCCATAATCCAAACCAATAGTCTCAAATTTCGCTAAAATCAGTTACCCATACAAACGTATGCAGTCAATATAAAAGCCGTAGCGAAAAAAAGAAAAAGCCGCTTATTTCCGGCGGAAGAAAAATGCGGCGGCAAGCGATGCAATCGCGAGTATTAGTGCCGCGGCCTCTCCGATACGCGCATAAAGTGTTTTGGACATCACCGGCGCCGGTAAAACGCTGTCGATCGTCCCTGTGCGCTCCAGGGGCAAGGACGCCAGAACCCGTCCATGGGCATCGATCACCGCCGAGATTCCGGTATTCGCGGCCCGCAGAACCGGCAGCCCTTCCTCGATCGCCCGCATTCTGGCCGCGACCAGATGCTGGTAAGGCCCTGAACTGACTCCAAACCAGGCATCATTCGTCACATTGACCAGAAGGCCGGGTCGGGGCCCACCGGCCTCCGTTACCGCACCGGGAAAAATGATCTCGTAACAGATCAGGGCGCCAATACGCGGCAAGCCGGCATGCGTGAAACTGCCCGGCCCCGGCCCGGCCGTGAAACCGCGTCCGGTTTTCGCGATCGTCTCAACCGGCAACCATTGACTGAGAGGCACATATTCGCCGAACGGGACCAGATGAAACTTGTGCAGCCGGGTAACGATATTTCCGCGCTCATCGAGGGCAACAACCGCATTAAAGCTGCGTGTCTCCTCCGGATAACCGGGAACAGGCTCCCGCAATGGCGTCCCCGTCATCAACAGCGCGCCCGGTGCCAGCAGAGTGCCCAGATAGGCAGCGAGCCTCGGCTCCCGGTTGAGCGCGTAAGGAACCGCCGTTTCAGGCCAGATCACGAGGCTCGGCGGAGCGAGATTATCCCCCCCCGCCAGCCCATTCGGCCGGACACTGGCGCGCGGCGCCCGGGTCAACGTGGCATATTTGGCCAGATGCGCCTGCAGCAGATCCGGCTTCCATTTTTCCCTCTGGGCGATGTTCCCCTGAACGATACGGACAATAGGCCGGTCAGGATCGGGATCAGCAGCCCCGGCAAGCCGCATGACGCCATAGCCGGCGAAAATCACCGGCAGAAGCAAACAGACGGCACCGAAACCACGCTCCGCCCGCCCGGTGCGCCGCAACAGCATGAGCGGCGACAGGGCGAAGAGCACCACGAAAAAGCCGTATCCATAGGCGCCGATCAGGGCCAGTGGCTGCAACAGGGCATCGGAGAAAGACCAGACAGAGGCAGGCAGGTTCCACGGAAATCCCGTGGCGACATGGCCCCGCAGCATCTCCGCAAGAGTCCAGACCCCCGCCAGCGCCGGCGCCCGCGTCCATCCGCGCGGCCGGAGCCACCCGTAGAGCAAGCCAGCCAGACCGCCAAAGAGCCCAAGAACCGCCGGGAGGCCTGCCACGGCAAACGGAATAACCCAAGCAAACCGGTCGCCATCGACCAGAAGCGCATTGGAAATCCAGTAGAGACCCGCGACGTGATATCCGAAGGCAAAGGACCAGCCGGTCACAAAAGCGCTGCGGAGTGTCCGGCGGCGGTCGAGCGTCAGCAACAGAAGGGCGAAGGCAAACAGGGCCGGCAAGGCATTGACCGGCGGCAGAGCCAATGCCGCAAACGCGCCGGACAGTACCATGACAGCCGCGTTCCGGAGCCCGGACAGCCCTGCAAGCCGGTTAATCGCTGTGCGGACGGCTGCGACCCACCGGGCGGCAGACGCCCGCTCGGTCACGGATGAGACTCCGTCTCAAGCTCGTCCGTCGACACGCGCCGGATACGGATCCTCTTGATCCTGCGCGAGTCACTTTCAAGCACCTCGAATTCGAGACCGGCGGGATGCGTCAAGAGCTCCCCGCGGGCAGCCACTCGGCCCGCAAGCGAGAAGACCAGGCCCCCGAGCGTATCGACCTCCTCGCGCTCTTCGTCATTGAGCACATTGCCGAACAGAGCCTCGAATTCCTCGATCTCGGCACGGGCATCGGCAACGGCCGTGTCCGGCCCGACCATGGCGATCTTCGGACCTTCCTCGACATCGTGCTCGTCGACGATATCGCCGACAATCTCCTCGACCAGATCCTCGATGGTAATCAGCCCGTCGACCCCGCCGAACTCATCCACGACGAGCGCGAGATGGCGGCGTGTCAGGCGCATTTCCTGCAGCAGGTCCATCGCCCGTATCGATGGCGAAACGAACAGGACTTCCCGCAGCAGGGAGCTGAGCGGCACGTCCTTGCCCTCATGGACATGCGCCAGCACGTCCTTCATGTGGATCATGCCGACCACATCATCGAGCGTCTCGCGGTAAACCGGCACCCGGCTATGGGAATCCTTGACCATGTCGGTCACCAGGGCATCGAAGCCGGTATCGATCGCAACGCCCGTGATGTCCGCACGCGGCACCATCACGTCTTCAGCCGTGATGTCGCGCAGTCCGAGAATATTGCGGATCAGGGCCCGTTCGTGCGGATCAATGGCGAGATCCTCGTCCTCCGCTCCGTTGCCATCATCCTCGATCAGCTCTTCCAGAGCATCACGGGCAGACGCGCCACCGTTGCGCTTGAGCTTCAGCGTCTTGAGAAACTGGCGGAACCGCCCCCATGACGGCTCCCGGCGCCCCTCGGGCTCGAAAGCGTCGCCATCCGAAACGCCGACAATATCGGACGACACCGGCCTGCTATCCGGAGCTGAGCTCATTGGACCGGCTCCAGTACGGGGGTGTAGGGATCGGAAATGCCGAACCCGCCAAGGATCTCGACCTCGCGGCGTTCCATCTCGGTGGCTTCATCTTCCGTCTCGTGATCGTAGCCGAGCAGATGCAGCACGCCATGCACCACCAGATGCCTCAAATGGGCCTCCAGGGATTTTCCATCGCGCGCGGCTTCCATGGAAACGGTTTCAAAGGCGAGGATAACATCGCCAAGCATATCGGTTCCGGAGAGGTCCGCTGAAAGACCCGAAGGAAAGGACAAAACGTTGGTTGCCGTATCCTTGCCGCGATAATCGCGGTTCAGAATACGGACATCCGCGTCGGAACTCAGAACAATACTGAGCTCGGTCGGTTTTGTCGCCTCCCCGAGCACGGCAAGGGCGCTCTCGACACAGAGTCTCTCTGCGTCGGGTAAAACCGCTTCCCAGGCAGGGCTGGAAATACTGACGGCAATGTCGAAAATAGAGTCCGGTTGCTCCGGCTCTTCCTGCGGATCCTGCGCCGCAATCTCGCTGCGGCAGCTACTACTACTCGGCTCCGGTTCGTCGGGCACGCGCGGACTCTCCATTTGTTTCTCTAACTGGGCCCGCCATCAAGACGGGCCGATTCACGTTCACTGTACGCATTGACGATTTTCGTGACCAGTGGGTGTCGCACAACATCCCTGGCTGTAAACTCGATCATGCTGACATCGGGAATGCGGCCAAGCACATGTATTGCATCCGTCAGACCCGATTTTGCCCCAAAAGGCAAATCGATCTGTGACGGATCGCCCGTGATGGCCATCCGGGAATTCTCGCCCAGCCGGGTCAGGAACATCTTCATCTGGGTCGGCGTGGTGTTCTGCGCCTCGTCCAGAATGATATAGGAATTGGCAAGCGTCCGCCCGCGCATGAAGGCAAGCGGCGCCACTTCGATTTCGCCGGCCGCCAGCCGCCGCTCGACCTGCTCGCCGGGCATCATGTCGTAGAGTGCGTCATAAAGCGGCCGGAGATAGGGATCGACCTTGTCCTTCATGTCGCCGGGCAGGAAGCCAAGCCGCTCCCCCGCTTCCACGGCCGGGCGCGACAGGATCAGCCGTTCAACCCTGCGCTCCATCAGCATGGACACGGCCATGGCGACAGCCAGATAGGTCTTGCCCGTGCCCGCCGGGCCAAGGCCCAGAACGAGTTCATCTTTCGACAGGGCCTGGATATAGCGGTGCTGGTTCGGCGAGCGCGGCTGGATCGCCCGTTTCCAGGTCGGCACGAAAGCGGAGCGGTCGTTGAAGCCGTTGCTGTCGCCATTGGCGGCATCGCCGGTATTCTGTGCCCACTTCATGGCGGCATCGACGGTCCCGAGATCAAGGGCCTTGAGCTTCTTGCCGGCCTTGATATCGCCTTCAAGCCGGCGGTAGAGCGAGGTCAGCGTCGATTGCGCCATCACCACCGCGTCCTTGTCACCTTCGATCGTGACCTTGTTTCCGAAACAGGACAGTGAAACCTTAAGCTTCTGCTCGATCCTTGCCAGATTGCGATCATGTTCTCCGAGCAAAGCCGGGACCAGATCATGGTCGGTGAATTCCAGATGAATGACGTCGGTGGCCTCGTCTGTGATGCTCAAGCAATCGCCCTTTCATGGTCGGAGGTGAGCGTTGGCGGGCCTGACGCGCCGGCCCATTCGCCGGTCACCACGGTTCCCGAAAGAGAATTGGCAAATCCCTGTTCGATGCGGACATCGGCAATCGCGCCGACCAGCCGATCCGGGCCAGAGAAGTGCACGGCCTGCATATAGGGTCCCCGGCCGACAAGTTGACCCTCTTTTTGCCCCTTGCGCTCGACCAGCACCGGCTGGACCGCACCGACGCTCGCCACATTGAAGGCCAGCTGCTGCGCGTTCAGAAGCTGTTGCAGGGTTTCCAGGCGGTCTGACTTCACGGCCTCATCTATCTGCAGATCCGTCCCGGCCGCCGGCGTGCCGGGGCGGGGGCTGTATTTGAACGAATAGGCCTGAACATAGCCGACATCCGTTACAAGTCTGAGTGTGTCGGCAAAATCAGCATCGCTCTCGCCCGGATGACCGACGATGAAATCGGAGGACAGGGCCAGATCCGGACGCGCCTCGCGCAGACGGTCAACGATGCGGCGATAGGAATCCGCATCGTGCTTGCGGTTCATCTGGCGCAACACACTGTCGGAGCCGGACTGCACCGGAAGATGCAGGAAGGGCATCAATTGCGGCACGTCGCGATGCGCCTCGATCAGCGCGTCATCCACATCGTTCGGGTGGGAGGTGGTGTAACGGATACGCTCCAGCCCGTCGATCTCGGCCAGCGCGCGGATCAGGCGGCCCAGCCCCCATTCGCCGCCATCCGCCTCGCCATGATAGGCGTTGACGTTCTGGCCGAGCAGGGTGAGCTCCGAGGTTCCGGCGGCGACCAGACGGCGCGCCTCGGCGAGTACCTGGCCCGCTGGGCGGGAAAACTCCGCACCGCGCGTATAGGGCACCACACAGAAGCTGCAGAACTTGTCGCACCCTTCCTGAATGCTCAGGAAGGCCGCCGCCGCGTTGCTGTGCCGTTCTTCCGGCAGATGATCGAACTTGCTCTCCGCCGGGAAGTCGGTATCGACGACACCGGCCCCGCGTGTTCCGCGTCCACCCGATGTCGCCCGGTTATCCGCCGCTTTTGCTTCCGCTGCGCGTACCAGCTCAGGCAGGCGGTGATAGGTCTGCGGCCCGAACACCAGATCCACATAAGGCGCCCGCTTGACGATTTCCTCGCCCTCGGCCTGGGCGACACAGCCCGCGACCGCGATCAGCAACGGCTTGCCACCCGCCGCGCGGGCTTTCTTTTCCTTACGAAGTCGGCCGAGTTCGGAGAAGACCTTCTCCGTCGCCTTTTCCCGGATGTGGCAGGTATTCAGGATCACCATGTCGACATCGTCCGGCGTGGTCACCGGGTCATAGCCGAGAGACACCAGGCTGTCCGTCATACGATCACTGTCGTAGACATTCATCTGGCAGCCGTAGGTTTTGATATAAAGTTTTTTGCTCACGCGCGCCGTGCCTTGTGGTCGCTCAAAGGGTCGAATTTCAGGGGTACGGCGGGAGCAATACGCCGTGTGCAACTGAAATTCCAGCGTGCGTTTCTGTTCATCCCGGAAATGCTAACACCGGGAGGCGTCCAGTCAAGCCGCGTCACCGGCTTGACGCGCGGAATTTTGACGAACGGGACAGCCCTAGGATGCGGCGCCACTGCGGCCGGAAAGAGCACGGGACACACCGTTCGCGACAATGCGCTGACAATGCGCCGCCAATTCCTTGCGGTTGGCGAAGTTTGCCGGGTCCACCGGCTCGTGGAATTCAACCTCGACATCGACCCGGCCGAGCGACAGGGCGTCGAGCAGGTGCGGCACCAAGTCCATATCGCCATACCAAGCATAGAACGGCCTGAGCCCGCGCCCCATCGGCATGCCATTCAGGCGGGTATAGGTCACCGAGACGGGCTGGATCCGGATATCCGCATTAACCGGGCCATTGCCCGCAACAGGACCATTGTCCGCGGCCGGCTTTACCGCGGAGAAAAGCGCACTCTTGAAGGGCAGCGTGCGGTTGCCGTCATTGCTCGTGCCTTCCGGGAACAGGATCAGCCGGTCTCCGGCCTCAAGCCGCTCGGCAATGACATTCGCGTGCTCCTTCGACCGGCCACGGCGGCGCTCGACGAAGACCGTGCGCTGCAGGACGGCCAGCAACCCGAAGCCAGGCCAGGTCTTCACTTCGCTTTTCGCGATGAAACTGGCCCGCAGCAGGCTGCCGAGAACAACGATATCAAAGTAGGAAACGTGATTGCTGGCATAGAGCACCGCATCATCGCGCAACGGCGTGCCCCGGGTATGGACCCGGAAGCCAAGCAGGCGGGCGCAAAGCCCGTGATAGAAAAGCGGAATGCTGGAAGAAAGCGGCGCGCGGAGAGCCACGGCCAGCATCTGGAGCGGCAACAGACAGGCCGTCAGCACCCCGTAAAGCGCAAGCCGGCGCCAGAGCAGGGGTCTGGAAGGCGCCACCATGCCCGGGGCTTCCGCCGGCTCGGAACCACGATCCCAGGTTCCGAGCATGCCGGCATCAATGAAGGCTTCGTCTTCCGTTACCTCTTCTATGGCTCCGGCAATGCTCATTGGATAACCGCCCCGCGTGCCTCGCGCTCATAATGTTTGTAGTACTTGTCGGAAACCTGACTGGTTTCGACAATGACACAGACGTCCGTCGTATTGAACTGGTGGTCGACCACCGCCCCGTGACCGACATAGCCGCCAAGCCGCAGATATCCCTTGATCAGAGGCGGCAGCATGGCCGCGGCGCGGCGCGCGTCGATGTCCCCGGCGGGCACCAGATTCATTTCGGTATACAGCTCCGGCAGCGCGGTTGCGCGGATCCGTTCCGGCGCCAGATGGTTGTGATGCAGGTAGCTCAACTGGGTCTGCAGGGCCGCCGCATCGTTCCCCGGCAGGCTGGCGCATCCGAACATCAGGGAAATGTCATTCTGGAACACGTAGGCGGCAATGCCCTTCCAGAGCAGTTGCATGGTCGGCCGGGTGCGATAGCCGTCCGCCGTGCAGGAGCGCCCAAGCTCGAGAATCTCGCCGGGCTGGGTCTCCAGTCTGGAAATATCGAATTCGTCGGCAGTGTAGAAACCGCCCGCGATCGATGCGCCCGCACGCCGGATCAGGCGATAGGTGCCGACCACGGCCTCAGGACCCTTGCCGCGCGTATGATCCAGTACCAGAAGATGATCCGCGACATCGTCGAACGCATCTTCATCCAGACGGCTCAGCCGCGCATCCGGCGACGGGATCGCGCCCATTTCCTCATAGAAGACCTGGTAGCGCAGCCGCTTGGCCGCGTTGATATCTTCCTCGGTTGTCGCAAGTTTCACTTCGAGCGAGCCGGAGACGAGAGTCTGATCCGCCAGGGGCTCCGCTTCGGAGATAATGGCCCGTGGGGTTTCGCTCATCGCGGTTTCGGAAAGTGCCGATCTCGTCGGAATCGAGAATCCCATGATATTTAGCATCCCTATTGTCGCGGGGTCGCAGACCTTCGGAGCTTACAGCACCGCTGCGACGCTCTCATTCCTCTGATATGGGTTACGCGTACTCCAGTCGCGAGAGAAACCTTCCCGGGCCAACCGTCGACACGCGCCGGAGAGGTCCTCAGGAACCCACCCGATGCCCGCTTATACCGACCGAACGGTGACAGTTTTCCCACAGTCTCGTGACAAACTGATTGCAGTCAAAACCCGCATGAATCCGGACTGTTTTGCCGAACCACGGCAGTCGCTGCGCCGTTCATCGTCAGATATCGAAGATTAACTGCATCAATATGGCATCGGCATGGCTGCCATCCGCACTTTTGTAATAGTTTCGCCGCCGGTCGAAGGTGGTCATTCCCAGGCTTTCGTACAGCTCTATGGCCGATCTGTTCCCGTCCTGCACTTCCAGCAGCAGCTTCTCTGCGCCCGCCGCGGCGGCATGCTCGGCCGCTTCCCGCATCAGCCACCGGCCAAAACCCCGGCGCCGATGGTCCGGCGCCACCGCCAGCGTCAGAATCTCCGCGAAATCCCCCACACACTGGTAAAGCACGAAGCCGGCAAAGGCCGGGCCTTTCCCTTCGGACAGGATGGCCGCGCCGCTTGTGCCGGGCATAACCAGCAAATCCTGAAGATCATCCCGGGACCAGGGCCTGTCGAAAATTGCGCCATGCAGGCCCGACGCGTCGTCCAGATAGGTCTCGATATCCCGCACGAGCCTGTAGCCGGCCACCTCGATCATCCCGCCCTCGGCGCCGTCACGTCCGGTGCACGGAGATAAAGCGGTTGCGGCGGCGGCATATCCGCCCCGGCGCCCAGCTCCAGGCCGATCAGCGCAACCTCCCGGGCATCGGGCGCCGTAACGGCGCTGCGCCGCACTGAAACGCCCGCGCCCTCAAGGACCGCACCGACCTTGTCCGCGGCGTCACCGGCCAGCATCAGCGGAAACCGGTCATGCTGCCGCAATCGTGCGGCGATCTCTTCGGGAGGAAGTGCAAAAGGCTGCCCGTCATCCAGGCCGTCCGGGCCGAAAAGCTGCACGAACAGATCCGCCCGGCGGCTTTCCAGGATAACGGCGACACCGCACCCGGCATGCCCGTCCGTGGACAGAACGGCGCGCGCCACCGCATCGAACCCGGTGACGCCAATAACAGGAATATCAAGCGCCTGCCCAAGCCCCCTGGCAAAGGCCAGACCGATTCTCAGACCGGTGAAAGACCCCGGACCACGGGTCACGGCGATGGCATCCAGATCGGGAAAGCCGAGTCCCGCTGCTGCAAGTCCCGTCTCCGCCATCGGAGCCAGGCGTTCGGACTGGCCGCGCGTCATCTCTTCGCGCAAATGAGCCAGCACAACACCGCCACGGCACACCGCGATAGAGCAGGCGCCGGTGCTGGAATCGATACCGAGAATTGTCCCGGAAGCAGAGAGCATCTTAATTTCCGCCGCAAATAGCGTATGTTAGGGTGACAGAGCGGCCTGAAAGTGCAACTTTTCCAGTCGCATCGCCGCCTGTAAACCACGTTGGCGGACGAGAGCAAGGGAATATAGCTTTTATGCCGTACCGCATGCACTTTCACCGCGCATTCCGTTGTGGAGCTTCCATGCCGAGACAGACCCGGACAGCCATCATGGCCGCCCTGACAGTTGTTGCCTGCCTTTCAGGCGCCCCGGACAGGCCTGCCGCCGCCGAAGAAGTTTCCGGCGCCATTGTGACCATGTATCACCGTTTCGGCGAGAACGACTATCCCTCGACCAGTATCCGCATCGCGCAGTTCGAGGAACATCTCGAAGAGCTGAAGAAAGAGCGATACACGGTCCGGCCGCTCCCCGAAATCGTCGAGGCGCTGAAGACCGGCAAGCCGCTTGCCGACCGAACCATCGCGATCACCGTCGATGATGCCTATCTCTCTGTTTACGAGCATGCCTGGCCCCGGCTGAAAGCCGCCGGCCTGCCCTTTACCCTTTTCGTCGCGACCGGCGTGATCGACCGCAAGATTCCGGGCTACATGAGCTGGGACCAGATCAGGGAGCTGAAAGAGGCCGGCGTAACCATCGGCAGCCAGACCCAGGCCCACCCGCACATGACCACGCTCGACCGGCAGGCGCTGAAGCGCGAGCTGGCAGACTCGAACCAGCGTTTTGTCGAAGAGCTGGGAGAAAAGCCGAGCCTTTTCGCCTATCCCTATGGCGAATACAGCCTGATGGTGCGTCAGGCCGTCGCCGAAGCCGGATTCAGTGCGGCGTTCGGTCAGCATTCGGGTGTCGCCTATGACGGCATGGACCATTTCACCCTGCCGCGCTTCGCCCTGAATGAGCGGTATGGCGGGATCGATCGCTTCCGTCTGGTCACCAACGCCCTGCCGCTGCCTGTGTCGGACGTCTTGCCGAAGGACACGCTGCTGGGCGAAAATCCCCCGGCTTTTGGCTTTACGCTGGATAGCAGCATCGGCGATCCGGGCAGTCTTTCCTGCTTCGCGTCGAGCGAAGGCGAGACCCATCTGGAATATCTTGAACAGCGGGTCGAAGTGCGGCTGAAGCAGGCCTTCCCGCCAGGTCGTTCGCGCATCAACTGCACCATGCCCGGACCGGACAACAGGTGGCGCTGGTTCGGCTCCCAGTTCGTCGTTCCGAAGTAACCCCGGAACGCAATTGCGCCGAAACGCGCCTTTGAGAGCTTAGCTGGAAGCGGTCACGACGCGGCGGCGTTCGAGGATTGCCCCCTCGAAATCGTCAAGCCGGTTCTTGTCGATCATATGGCGCAGCATATCGACATAGGCCTGACCGATTTCCGCATAGGAGAGCAGGCCGCCGGCCAGCAGCTTGCCGTCAAGTGCCCGCCCCGCTGTCCGCAGTGAGGCCCGGCGCAGCCGGAAATCACGATAGCTCGGATGGGTGTTCAGGTTGTGGACATAGGACACAACCGAGCCCTGCAGGCTTTCATATTTGCGCACCACGTGCTTCTCGCCGCTGGCCCGTTCTTTCGGGGTGATACCGGCTTTTTCCGTCCAGGCCCGCTGTCCGAACAGCGCATTGCCGTGGCGGGCGAACCGGGAGGATCCCCAGCCGCTTTCCACCGCTGCCTGCGCCAGAGCGAGAGACACCGGGATTTCGTCAACCCTGAGAAGGAGTTTTGCGAACAGGCCGTCATTGAGCTCCGCATCACCGTCGCCGATACCGTACCGGTCAGCGAGGCCGAGCAGCCAGTCGCGCTCACCCGGGCGCAGCTTGGCGCCATCAAGAAACCGGTCGCGGAACCGGATCAGCTTTGTCCGGTCGCGTGCGACCTTTTCATTTGCCCGCAGAACAAGCGGCAGAACGGCGGAGAAGAAGAGCTGCTTCTTGCGTTGAACCTGGTCAAGAGCACCAAGATCGGCCGGAAGGCTCGCCAGGTAGATGGCCGGAACCAATTCGGATCCCTGGCGGATAGTCTTCAGATCGAAGCCGGATTTTTCCAGCACGATCTCGAAATCGTCAGCCTTCGCGACGTCAAGCGGCGCGTCGGCCGGAGTCGGCGCGCTCTCGACCGGTGGCTTCTCGACAGAGAAGCTGGCCGGTGTTGGCTGATTATGATCAACGAATCCTGGCATCTGACTTGCCAGCAGGATCATCCCGCCGACAAGCGCGCCCGTGTAACATGACGGCATGTGCTCAAATAAAGTTATTAAAGGGAAGCGCCACGCCGCATTCTGCCGACAGTGAACGGCATTTTAGATAACTCTGCCGTTTATGCAGCGCCACCGCGTTTCCGGCATAGCTGCTATTCACGGCATGCCATCGCTACATGGCTGCGGCGCGAACCTCGCGGACTTCCGGGATATAGTGGCGCAGCATGTTCTCGATACCCATCTTCAGGGTTGCCGTCGAACTCGGGCAGCCGGCACAGGCGCCGCGCATGTAAAGCGTGACCACGCCTTCGTCGAAGCTCTCGAACACAATGTCGCCGCCATCCATGGCCACCGCCGGGCGCACCCGCGTATCGAGCAATTCCTTGATCTGGGAAACCACCTCGGTATCCTCGCCGTCACTTGCATGACCTGCATCGGAACTCCCGGTGACGACCGGACGGCCCGCCGTGAAATGCTCCATGATGACGCCGAGCACGGCCGGCTTCATCAGATACCATTCCTTGTCGTCGCGCTTCGTCACGGTGACAAAATCACCGCCGAAGAAAACGCCGGTCACCCCGTCGACATCGAACAGCCGCTCGGCCAACGGTGATTTACCAGCCGCCTCTTCCTCGGAGCGAAACTCCTCGGTTCCAACTCCCATGACATCCCGTCCGGGAAGGAACTTGAGTGTCGCCGGGTTCGGCGTTTCTTCAGTCTGAATGAACATTCCGTTCTCTCCTTGAGAGGCTCACTCCGGCCAGCGCCTTCTCTGCCGGGCGCCGGTGCCGTCGAGGGCCTGAGTGCCGCACGCAGGGGGCACCAATTTGGTCCTATATAGAGTGATCTTGCGGACGCGGATTTCAAGCCTACTTTTTGCAATCGTCCAACTGCCTTCTGCCTTATCATCAAATTGCCGTTCCGGCGCAAGGAAAGACAGTCTTTCCAAAGCAGGCACCGGGCAAGCAACGGAGAGCCGCGCTGGCACAAAAATTCCCCGAAGACCCGAAACGGCCGCATATCCGCGTCATGCATCGCGGCGCGGACCTGGTTGATCAGCTTCCCGCCGGCAGCTCGCTGACGGAAGAGAGCCTGGCACTCGCACCCGAGCGCTGGCTGCTGGAACATTCCGGCGGCATCCTTTCCATGCGGGCGCTGATGCGCGATCTCTGCAATCTGCTTGTCGCCCAGGGCATGCCGCTGCAGCGCGCCTCCTGCTTTATCCGGACGCTGCATCCGCAGGCGAGCGGCCGCACCGTGATCTGGCGCAACACCATGCGCGACCCGGAAGAACTCATGGTGCTGCACGGCATTGAGGAGTCGGAAAGCTTCAAGGCCAGCCCGCTGCCCGTCATCTTCAATGGCGCGGGCGCGATCCGGCGGCGGCTGGCGGACCCGGCCGTCCCGCTGGACTATCCCGTGCTGGCCGACCTGAAGGAGCAGGGCGCAACGGACTATGTGGCGATGCCGTTGAAATTCAGCGATGGCGAGATCCATTTCATCACCTGGACAACCGATGCTCCGGACGGTTTCAGCACGGAGCAACTCAGCATCCTGGATGGTCTGCTGCCCGTCCTGGCGCTCAGGATCGAGATCCTGGAACGGCAGAAACTGACCGAGGAACTGCTGCAGGTCTATCTCGGGCACAATGCCGGCCGCAGGGTGCTCAACGGCGCCATCCGGCGCGGCAGCAGCGAGACCATCCGGGCGGCCATCCTTTATGCCGATGTGCGCGGCTTTACCGCCGCTTCCGATGCCCTTCCCGGAATCGAGATCATCTCGCTGCTGAACGATTATTTCGAGATCATGTCGCAGCCGATCGAGGAGCGCGGCGGAGAGATCCTGAAATTTATCGGCGACGGGCTGCTCGCCATCTTCCCGCTCGGCTCCGGCGATGCCGCCGAGGATGCCGACGCCGCCCTGAAAGCGGCGATGGAAGCACAGACCCTGCTGCGCGGGCGCAATGCAATCCGCAAGAAGTACGGCAAGCCGGTGATCGAACACGCCCTCGGCCTGCATGTCGGCGATGTCAGCTACGGCAATATAGGCAGCCCGACCCGGCTGGATTTCACCGTTATCGGGCCAGCCGTCAATCTGGCCAGCCGGCTGCAGGGTCTTGCCAAGGAGCTGGGTCACCCGATCATCGCATCGGGCCTGATCGCCAGCATGGCCAAGCTGCCGGTAAAACCGCTCGGACGGCATCCCATCCGCGGCCTGCGAGACCCTGTGGAAATCTTCGCGCCCTATGGCGTCGAGACCGCTACGGCTTGAGGAAGCCGACGATTTCCTTGGCTTCCTCGATGACCGGCTCGGCAATTTCCCGGGCCCGCTCGGCGCCTTTCTTCAGAACCGCGTCCACCGAGGACGGATCGTCCGTCAGCCGCTTCATCTCGGAGCCGATCGGCCCCAGCACCTCGACCGCAAGCTCGGCGAAGGATTTCTTGAAATCACCAAAGCCCTTGCCGGCGAAATCCTTCAGCACCGCATCTGCCTCGACACCCGAAAGCGCCGCATAGATCGAGATCAGGTTGCGGGCTTCGGGCCGGTCCGCCAGTTCTTCCACCGTCTCCGGGATCGGGAGCGGGTCGGTCTTGGCCTTGCGGACCTTCTGGGCGATGTCGTCCGCCTCGTCCGTCATGTTGATGCGCGAATATTCCGAGACATCGGACTTGCTCATCTTCTTGGTGCCGTCCCGCAGGCTCATCACCCGGGTCGCGGAGCCGAAGATCATCGGCTCAGGCAGCGGGAAGAAATCGACGCCATACATGGAGTTGAAGGCCTGCGCGGTGTCGCGCATCAGCTCCAGATGCTGTTTCTGATCGTCACCGACCGGCACATGCGTGCCCTTGTAGACCAGCACGTCGGCCGCCATCAGCACCGGATAATCGTAGATACCGACGGTCGCGTTCTCGCGGTTCTTGCCGGCCTTTTCCTTGAACTGGGTCATCCGGTTCAGCCAGCCGATGCGGGCGACGCAGTTGAAGATCCAGGTCAGCTCGGCATGGGCCGGGACCTGGGACTGGTTGAAGATGATGCAATCGTCAGGATCGACCCCGGCCGCGATCATGCCGGCCGCGACCTCGCGGGTGGCGCGGCGCAACTCCACCGGATCATGCGGTGGCATGGTGATCGCATGCATGTCGACAACGCAGAAGATCGACGAATAGTCGCGCTGCAACTGCACCCAGTTGCGGATCGCCCCGAGGTAATTGCCAAGATGCAGGTTACCAGTGGGCTGAACGCCCGAGAAGATGCGGTTCATCTGACGCGATCCATAGGTTTGAAGCGAAAAAGGGCCTGATTTATTGCGGCAGGCTGGCTGGCGGTCAAGGCCGGACTGGTTCAGCTCTGGCCGCGGTTACGGCGGAGCGCCCCGCGGATATCCGACAAACGCATGGCTCCGGTGATGAACGCCGCGCCGAAATAGATGGCAAGCGCCAGCAGGATCAAGGCGATCAGACCGGCGATCCCGGTGGCGGCGCCGGAGAAAAGACCGGGGGCCGCCCCCTCCACGAAATGAAGCGCACCATAAAGACAGCCGCCCATCAGTGCGGCACAGAGCAGGATCCGGGGCAGCCGTCTGCGGGAGCGGGCATCCAGATGGAAAGCGCCGTCCCGGCCAAGCAGACGGGCCAGCACCAGCGCGTTCATCCAGGAGGAAATCGCCGTCGCCAGAGCCAGACCGACATGGGCGAGATACTGCATCAGGATCAGGTTCAGCACGAGATTCAGGACAACGACCGCCGCGGCAACCTTGACCGGCGTCCTGGTGTCTTCCCGCGCGAAGAAGCCGGGCTGCAGCACTTTCACCAGCACGAAAGCCGGTAATCCACCGGCAAAGGCGATCATCGCCGCCGCCGTGGCCGCCGTATCTGTGGCCTCGAAGGCGCCGCGCTCGAACAGAACCGTGATGATCGGGGTTGCCAGCACCCCGATGCCAATTGCGGCCGGGACGGTCAGCAGGGCGCCGAATTCCAGTGCCCGGTTCTGGGTTTCCAGCGCCGCCGCGCCATCACCCGCCCGCCATTGCCGGGACAGCATCGGCAGCAGCGCGGTGCCGATGGCCACGCCGATAACCCCGAGCGGAAGCTGGTTCACCCGGTCCGCGTAATAGAGAAAGGAGATCGAGCCGAGCGGCAGGGTCGAGGCCAGTACCATGTCGATCAAAAGGTTGATCTGCATCACCCCGGCACCGAGCATGGCCGGCAGCATCAGCCGGAACAGCTTGCGCACGCCCGGCGTCGCTTTCGGCAGGCGGAGCGTGAGAGTCCAGCCGTCACGCCGGGCCGCCATGATCAACCAGATCAATTGTGCCAAACCGGCCGCGGCCACACCCCAGGCCAGCACATGGCCCGGTGTCTCCAGCCGGTCCGCGAAACCGATCATGGCGCCGATCAGGATCAGGTTCAGCAGGATCGGTGCCGCCGCCATGGCCGCGAACCGGTCCAGACTGTTCAGGATGCCGCCATAGAGTGCGACAAGGGAGATCAGCGGCAGATAGGGGAAGGTGATGCGGGTCAGCTCGACCGCCAGCGCAAATCGATCCGGAGTCGCAACAAAACCCGGCGCCAGCACATGCATGACCCAGGGCATGGCCAGTTCCATGGCAAGGGTCAGGGCCAGCAGCGCGGCGCACATCATGGCCAGCACGTCGCTGGCGAAACGCTTGGCCGCCGCCACGCCATCCGCCTCCAGCGTGCCGGCGAAGAGCGGCACGAAGGCAACCGTGAAAGAGCCCTCCGCCGTCAGCCGCCGGAAGAAGTTCGGCAGCTTGAAGGCCACGAAGAAAGCGTCCGCCACTGGTCCGGCGCCAAGAATGGCGGCGATCAGCACATCGCGCACAAAGCCGGTAACCCGGCTTATCATGGTAAAACTGCCGACGGTCGCGGCGGCGCGGATCAGGGACATGTCAGCTCTGTCTGCAAATCAGGAACGGGAGAGAAATACGCGTCAATCTGGGCGTGATCGCGGCGCTCAAGACGAGGTGCTTTCCCCGGGGGGAGAAGCGGCGTCCTCGGCCAGAGCCGTCAGCAAGGCATTGCGGATTTCCTGAATCCGGGTCTCGGAATCGATCTTCAATCCGAACAGATCCTTCACATAGAACACATCGACAAAGCTCTCCCCATAGGTCGAGATCTTGGCCGAGGAGATCTGCAGCTTGATCTCCCGGAGCGCCCGCGCGATCCGGTAGAGCACGCCGGGCCGGTCCGTTGCATTCACCTCGATCACGGTGTGGGTCACGCTTGCCTTGTTGTCGATCAGCACCCGGGTCGGAACCTTCATGACCCGCGCCCGGCGCTCGATATTGCGCCGGCGTTTCACCAGTTCGGCCAACAGGTTCAACCGGCCGGTCAATGCCTGCTCGATGGCAACGGAGAGTTTCGCCAGCTTGTCCGGCCGGTCGAACGCCTTGCGGTCCTCGTCCTGGATCCAGAACACATCCAGCGCCATGCCATTGCTGAAAGTGGCGATCCGGGCATCGACGATGCTCGCACCGGAAACCGCCATTGCCCCGGTCACCCGCGAGAACAGGCCCGGATGGTCAGTGGTATAGACCGTGATTTCCGTCACCTCGCGGGCCGTGTCGACCCGGCTCTCGACGGCAAGGTCGCGCTGTTCAGCCTCCGCCGCATGCACCATGCGGGCATGGCGGGCATGGGTTTCCGCATCGAAAGCCAGCCAGTAATCGGGATAGCCAAGCGCCTGATGGTGCTCGATATCCTCTTGGCTCCAGTCGGGCAGCATTTCCGCCAGAGCCGTCCTGGCTTCTTCCGTACGCCTTTTACGGCCCGCTTCCTCGCCAAGACCGGAGAGATTGGCCTCCGCCGCCCAGTAAAGCTCGCGCAGCAATGCCGCCTTCCAGCCGTTCCAGACATTCGGGCCGACCGCGCGGATATCGGCAACGGTCAGCACCAGCAGCAGACGCAGCCGTTCCGGCGACTGCACGATGGCGGAGAAGTCCTGCACCGTTTTCGGATCGTTCACGTCGCGCTTGAAGGCCGCATAGGTCATCAGCAAGTGCCAGCGCACCAGCCAGGCCACGGTCTCGGTTTCCTCATCCGTAAGCCCCAGTCTCGGACAAAGCCGCCGGGCCACCCGCTCGCCGAGCTTGGAATGATCGCCGCCCCGGCCCTTGGCGATGTCATGCAGGAAGACCGCGACATAGAGGGCCCGGCGCGACAGCACCTTGTGCACGACATCGCTGGCGATCGGGACCGCTTTCGCCAGCTCGCCCTTCTCGATCTTGTGCAGGATACCGAGCATGACGATGGTGTGCTCGTCGACCGTGTATACATGATACATGTCGTACTGCATCTGGGCGACGACCCGGCCGAAATCGGGCACGAATCGGCCGAGAACCTGGGCTTCGTTCATCCGCCGGAAGATCCGTTCCGGCCCCTGCGGCGCCTCCAGCATCTCGACGAAGAGACGGTTTGCCTCCTCGTTCTTGCGCAAGTCCTTGTCGATCTTCTTCAGGTTCTGCGTCACCAGCCGAAGCGCATGGGGATGCAGCTCCAGATCATGCTTCTGTGCCGTGTGGAAGAACCGGATCAGATTGACCGGGTCGCGGGCGAACATCTCATCGTCCGTGACATTGAGGCGGTCGCCATCGACCTGGAAATCACCGACCTCGGGTTTGCGGGAAAACGCCCAGGAGAGCCTGAGGCGCGGCCGCTTCTGGTTTTCCGCCTCGATATTGGCGCAGAAGATCCGGGTCAGATCGCCCACATCCTTGGATGTCAGATAATAGTGCTTCATGAAGCGCTCGACCGCGACCGCGCCGGCCCGGTTGGTATAGCCCATGCGCTTGGCGATCTCGGTCTGCAGATCGACGGTCAGACGCTCCTCGCCCCGGCCGGTCAGATAATGCAGGTGGCAGCGGATGGTCCAGAGCATCTTCTGGGCCTTGGCGAACTTGCGGGCTTCCGCCGCCGTCAGAACACCCCGGTCCACCAGATCCTTCACCTTGTCGACCTTGTAGACATACTTGCCGATCCAGAACAGCCGGTGCAGGTCACGCAACCCGCCCTTGCTCTCCTTGATGTTCGGTTCGATAACGTAACGGCTATCACCGAGCCGGTCATGCCGCTCTTCCGACTCCAGCAGCTTGGCCTCGACGAATTCCATGGCCGTGCCGGTCTCGACATCCTTGCGGAAACGCTCACGCAGATCGGCGAACAACGGCTCCGAGCCCCAGAGATAACGCAGCTCGAGCAACGAGGTGCGGATCGTCATATCGGCTTTGGCCTGCCGCACGCATTCATCGACGGAGCGTGTCGAATGGCCGACCTTCAGCCGGAGATCCCAGAGCAAATAGAGAATATATTCAACCACTTGCTCGCTATATGGCGTCTGTTTGTAGGGCAACAGGAAAAGCAGATCGAGGTCGGAGAAAGGCGCCATCTCGCCCCGCCCGTAACCGCCGACCGCCGCGACACAGATCTGCTCGCCCTGGGTCGGGTTGGCGTTCCTGTAGATCTTCTTTGTCGCCGTCTCGGCAGCCCTGAGGACGAGCACGTCCATCAGATAGGCGTTGGCCCGGATCGCTTCGGCACCGTCATTGCTTTCAAGAAACCGCCGCTCAATCTCGGACCGGCCTTCATCCAGCGTGCGCCGCAGGAACGCGAGCAGTTCGGTGCGGAAACTCTCCGGCTTGTCGGCGGCCTCCCACAGGGCATCGACGGCCTTCTCGACCTCCACCGGATCGACGATTTTCTTGCGGTTTCTGATTTTCGGAGCCGGCGTGATGATGGCTGCGTCCGTTACCGGCTCGCTCACCGGCAGTGATTGATCGGAAGCCATATAATTCTCACACCTCGCGTAAATCCCTGACGAACCTTAGTGCAATTTCTCCGGTTGCGCCACGCCCGGCACCTGCGCGGAGCGGACTGGACGCGCGCGGGACTCGAGGATATGAGGGAGATGGTATGTTCCCCTGATTTCCCGGAGTACGGCGTCTTGGCAGATCACCAGAACAGCGATGTCGTCATCATCGGGGGTGGCGTGATCGGCAGCGCGGTTGCGTATTTTCTTGCCTCCAACCCGGCGGCGCCCAGCGCGATAACCGTGATCGAACGGGACCCGACCTACGAGACGGCATCGACGCCCCGGTCTGCCGGCGGCATCCGTCAGCAATTTTCCAATCCGGAGAACATCGAGATCGGCCTTTTCGGCCATCACTTCGTGACCAATCTCGCGGAATATCTCTCCGTTGACGGGGAATGCCCGGATCCCGGATTTCGCGAGGGCGGCTATCTGTTCCTCGCCGGGCCGGAAGGACTTGAGGTTCTGCGTCAGAACCACGAGGAGCAGACACGCCACGGATGCGGCATTGACTTGCTCGATCCTGTTTCGATTGAGAAACAATTTCCCTGGCTCAATCTTGACGGGATTGCCGGGGCCGCTCTCGGAACGCGGGGCGAGGGCTGGCTCGATCCGAATACATTGATGCACGCCTTCAAGCGCAAGGCCCGCAGCCTCGGGGTTCATTATCTCGAGGGTGACGTCATTGCGCTGGAGCATAATTACAGCCGTATCTCGGCCGTGGTGCTCGCAACCGGGCAGCGCATCGCCACAGGCGCCGTGGTGAATGCCGCAGGCGCCAATGCCGGAAAAGTCGCGGCACTGGCCGGTGTCGCCCTGCCGGTCTCCCCCCGCAAGCGCAATGTTTTCGTCTTCGATTGCCGCGCACCGCTGGACCCGGCGGTACCCTTGCTGATCGATCCGAGCGGCGTCTATGTCCGGCCCGAAAGCGGTGGCTATATTTGCGGGGTCTCTCCCCCAGCGGATCAGGATCCGGACGGGGATACAAACGATCTTGATGTCGATTATCACTGGTTCGAGGAGGTGATCTGGCCAACCCTCGCGCACCGGATACCGGCCTTCGAAGCCATCAAGTTGTCCGGTGCCTGGGCCGGGTATTACGATTACAACTCTGTCGACCAGAACGGCATTGTCGGCGCCCATCCGGCGCTGACGAACTTCTATTTTGCCAACGGCTTTTCCGGCCATGGCCTGCAACAGGCGCCTGCCGTCGGCCGGGCAATGGCGGAATTGCTGATCTCCGGCAGGTTCAGAACCATCGACCTCTCCCGCTTCTGCTACGAGCGCTTTGAAAGCGGTGCCCTGGTCCTGGAGCGCAATATCGTTTAGCCGTTGCTCTCCCGCAACGAAATCAGCTCATACAGCAGGTCAAGCGCCTCGCGCGGTGTCAGGTCGTCCGGCCGTATCGCGGCAAGACGCGCCTCAAGCGGGCTGACCCGCTTCTGTGCCTGCGGTTTCGCGGGCGCCATCGCCTGAAACAGGGGCAATTCCTCGGCAAGGCTGGAAGCGGTGCTGGATGCCTTGCTTTGTTCCAGAAGCTGGAGCACTTCCTCCGCCCGCGCGACCACCGCCGGTGGCAGGCCCGCCAGTTTGGCAACATGGATGCCGTAGGACCTGTCGGCCGCACCGGCCACCACCTCATGCAGGAAGACGACATCGTCGTTCCATTCCTTGATCCGCATGGTGTGGCAGGAAAGGCTGCCGAGCTTCGCTTCAAGCCCCGTCAGCTCATGATAATGGGTGGCGAACAGGGCCCGCGAACGGCTGATTTCATGCAGATGCTCGACGGTGGCCCAGGCAATGGACAAGCCGTCGAAGGTTGCGGTGCCACGGCCGATCTCGTCAAGAATGACCAGCGAGCGTTCCGTTGCCTGATTAAGGATAGTGGCCGTCTCCACCATCTCGACCATGAAGGTTGACCGGCCGCGAGCCAGATCATCGGCGGCTCCGACCCGGCTGAACAGGCGATCGACAACACCGATATGGGCCGCTTCCGCCGGCACGAAGGACCCGGCCTGGGCCATCAGGGCGATCAGGGCATTCTGGCGCAGGAACGTACTTTTACCGGCCATGTTCGGGCCGGTGATGAGCCAGAGGCGCTGGGCGTCTTCCAGCACGCAATCGTTCGGCACGAAACCGCTGTCACCGGGATTGAGCGCCTCGACCACCGGATGCCGCCCGCCACGGATTTCAAAGGCGCGCGAGCCATCCACCTCCGGCCGGCAATAGCGGCGCTCGACGGCAAGTTCGGCCAGCGCCGTCGCCACATCGAGCCGGGCCAGAGCCGCCGCCGCCAGGGAAACCGCCTCGGCCTCCGCCAGGATCGCCTCGACCAGCTCCTTGAAGTGTCCCTGCTCCAGCGCCACGGCCTTGTCCGCCGCCTGGGACAGATCCCGTTCCAGCTCACCCAGTTCCACGGTGCTGAAACGCACGGCATTCGCCATGGTCTGGCGATGAATGAAATTTTCCCGGCCGATCAGCTTCTCGCCGTGCGCCGCCGTCACTTCGATGAAATAGCCGAGCACATTATTATGTTTGATCTTCAGCGCGCTGACGCCCGTTTCGGTCACGTAACGGGCTTGCAATCCGGCAATCAGGCGCCGGCTTTCGTCCCGCAGCGTGCGCAGCCGGTCCAGCTCGGGCGCGTAACCGGTCGCGATGAAGCCGCCGTCGCGGGCAAGCAATGGCAAATCAGCCGCCAGTGCCCGGTTCAGCGTGTCGACCAGAACCTCGTGATAGCCCAGCTCCTCGAAGATTGCCCGCGCCTCTTCCGGTGCGCCGCCCGCATCGCCGGTCAGGCCTCCAGCCATGGCATCGGCCCGGGCAAGCTGGTCGCGCAACGGTCCCGTTCCGGCCAGCCCGTCGCGGATCGCCGCCAGATCGCGCGGCCCGCCACGCCCGAGGGCGATGCGGGACAGGGCGCGCTCGACATCCGGCAAGGCCTTCAATGTCTCGCGGATCTCACTCCGCAGACGTTCGCCTTCCCGGAAATGCGCCACCGCATCAAGACGGCGGCCGATTTCCCCGACATCCGTAACCGGCGCCGAAAGACGCTGGCCGAGCAACCGGCCGCCGGCCCCTGTCACGGTACGGTCGAGAACATTGAGCAATGCACCGCGTTTCTCTCCGCTGAGAGTGCGCAGGATTTCCAGATTCCGCCGGGTCGAGGCATCGATCTCGACCAGACCGCCAGCCTGCCAGCGGCGCGGCGGCAGCAATCGCGGCATGGAGCCGATCTGGGTCAGCTCGAGATAATCAACCAGCGCGCCGGCCGCGGCCAACTCCGCCCTCTCGAAAGCGCCAAACCCTTCAAGCGACGAGACTTCGAACAATGCCTCAAGCCGCTTGCGCCCGTTCTCGCTATCGAACCGGCTGGCAGGCTGGGATACGGCCGCCACGCGCCAGTCCTCAAGCACGCCACTCAGGGCGCTCGATGCTTCCATCAAGGTATCGGGGACCAGCAGCTCGCTGGGACCAACCCGGGCAAGCGCCGCGCCGATACCGTTCATGGCAACCGGCTGGGCATGAAAATCGCCCGTCGAAACATCGATCCACGCCAGTCCGAGACCACCCTGCGCCATGGCCAGGGCCGCCAGATAGTTATTGCTCCGGGCATCGAGCAGGGCGTCTTCGGTAATGGTGCCCGGCGTGACCACCCGCACCACTTCCCGGCGCACAACCGACTTTGATCCGCGCTTCTTGGCTTCGGACGGATCTTCGGTCTGCTCGCAGATGGCGACCCGATAGCCCTTGCGTATCAGCCGCGCCAGATACCCTTCGGCCGCATGATGCGGCACGCCGCACATCGGGATGGGCTCGCCGCCATGCTGGCCTCGTTTCGTCAGCGTAATGTCGAGAGCGGCGGCCGCCGCCTCGGCATCCTCGAAGAACATCTCGTAAAAATCACCCATCCGGTAGAACAGAAGCGCATCGGGATGAGCATCCTTCACATCGAAATATTGCTGAAACATCGGCGTCGCCGCCGCCCGGTCGCGGGAGGAAGCGTTCGACGCGGAAGTCTGCTTGTCTGCAGGGGAGATCGTGTTCACAGCCAAAAAGTCGCTAAGGTCAGATGATTGCGGGGAAAGGCGGCGACCATAACATGACGTCAGAGGCAACTTCCAATGCCGAACGACACCTGTGTCCCAAGATTTATGGAACCTGTTCCCGCGATATGAAATTGCCCGTGGCATAAGCCGGGCCTATCGTTAGTAATCGGGCTCCGAATGTCCCGCGCAGGCCGATGGCGGTCTGTCAATTAAACCAAGCCCTTGGGGGAAGCGTCATGGATGATGCGAAGCGCATGCTTGAGACTGAAGCACTGGAATTTCATGCCTCCGGCCGCCCCGGTAAACTTGAAATCGCCGCAACCAAAAATCTGACCACGCAGCGCGATCTTGCCCTCGCCTATTCTCCGGGGGTGGCCTATCCGTGCCTCGCCATCAACAAGGACGAGAGCAAGGCCTACGAATACACGGCAAAAGGCAATATCGTCGCCGTCATCTCGAACGGCACCGCCGTGCTTGGGCTTGGCGATATCGGGGCGCAGGCGGCGAAGCCTGTGATGGAAGGCAAGGCGGTCCTGTTCAAGCGGTTCGCCGATATCGATGGTTTCGATCTTGAGGTCGACACCAAGGATGTCGAGGAATTCGTGAACTCCGTCCGCTTCCTCGGCAAGACCTTCGGCGGCATCAATCTGGAAGACATCAAGGCCCCGGACTGCTTCATCATCGAGCAGCGCCTGAAGGAACTGATGGACATTCCCGTCTTCCACGACGACCAGCACGGCACGGCGATCATCACCGCCGCCGGCATGATCAACGCGCTGGACCTGACCGGCCGCACGCTCGAAGACGCAAAAATGGTGGTGAACGGCGCCGGGTCCGCCGCTATCGCCTGCGTCGAATTGCTCAAATCCATGGGCATGAAGGACGAGAACGTCATCCTGTGCGACAGCCGCGGCGTGATCTACCAGGGCCGTGACGCCGGCATGAACCAGTGGAAATCAAAGCATGCCGTCGATACCCCGATGCGCACGCTTGAGGAAGCGGTCAGGGGTGCGGATATTTTCTGCGGCCTCTCGGCGAAGGACGCCATGAGCCAGGACATGGTGAAGAGCATGGCCGCCCGGCCGATCATCTTCGCCATGGCCAACCCGGACCCGGAGATCACACCGGAAGACGTTGCGGCCGTCCGCTCCGACGCCATCGTCGCCACCGGCCGGTCGGACTATCCGAACCAGGTCAACAACGTGCTCGGCTTCCCCTACATCTTCCGCGGCGCCCTCGATGTCCGGGCCAGCGAGATCAATGACGAGATGAAGATCGCCGCCGCGAACGCGCTGGCGGAGCTCGCCCGTGAAGACGTGCCGGACGAGGTCGGCAAGGCCTATGGCCGCACGCTGCATTACGGCGAGGGCTATATCATTCCCGCGCCGTTCGATCCGCGCCTGATCGTCAAGGTGTCCTCCGCCGTGGCCCAGGCCGCCATGGATACCGGCGTTGCCCGCAATCCGATCACGGACATGGACGCCTACCGGGCAGAACTCGGTGCCCGGCTTGACCCGACATCCTCCAGCCTGCAGGTGATTTTCGACCGGATCCGCGCCAATCCGCAGCGCGTCGTCTTCGCCGAAGGCGAAGAGGAACGGGTGATCCGCGCCGCCGTCACCTTCCGCAACGGCGGTTACGGCATTCCGGTGCTGGTCGGCCGGGAGGATGTGATCAAGGAGAAGATCGTCGAGCTCGGCATCACGGGCGCCGAGACG